>JBBRFX010000127.1:0-12234 GCA_038241275.1 Chitinophagales bacterium | reverse complement strand
AAGCCATCCTGAATGTGAAGCTGGACAGGAGAAATTTCAGAAAGAAATTTTTTGCCATGGATTTCCTGATAGACCTGGATGAAATAGAAACAGAAGTGCCACACAGGCCGGGCAGGCTGTATAAATTTGACTATCTAAAGTTTGAGAAAAGTACCAAAAAATGGGCTGGAATTGCCTTTTAGAAGTAATACCTGAGTGGTTTGTAAAACAAAACAATTTTTTTTAAAAAAAATACTTTAACAATATCTTTTTATTACCAAAAAATATCTAAATTGTGTACAAAATACACATTCTTTTTAAACTTTAACGATTGCTATTATGAGAAAGATTAAACTTCTGTTCTTACGAACCTTCTGTGTATTCCTTACTTTAATTTTTGCGGCAGGTGCAGCACATGCACAAACTACCTTAACAGGAAAAGTAACGGATGCCAATGGTGCCGGGATTCCCAGTATAACCGTAACGGTTAAAGGCACCAAAACTGCGACATCTACAGATGCAGACGGAACATTCCGTATTCTGGTTCCCCAGACTGCAACCACACTGGTTTATTCCGGTATTGGATTTACAACACGAGAACTTGTTATTGCAGGGCGAAGTTCTTACGACCTTGTGTTGCAAACCAACACTTCCAGCCTTAATGAGGTTGTTGTTATAGGTTATGGCACACAACGCAGGCGAGATGTTACTGGCGCTATTACTAAAGTAAGTAGTGAAAAACTGAATTCTATACCCGTGCCAAGTTTTGAGGCGGCGTTGCAGGGCAAAGCCCCAGGTGTACAGATTCTGCAAGGCAACGGATTAGCTGGTTCTGGCTCTGTTGTAAGAATCAGGGGTGTGGGATCTATCTCTGCATCAGGAGATCCTTTGTATGTTGTGGATGGTATCCCCGTTAATTCTGACCAGTTTTTAAGAGGCAATGCCGGGGCGATGAATCAAAATCCACTTTCTTCTATAAATCCCGCAGATATTGAATCTGTAGAAATATTAAAAGATGCTGGTGCCACAGGAATATATGGATCCCGGGGTGCTAATGGGGTAATACTTATTACAACTAAAAGAGGCAAAACAGGCAAACCGCAATTTAATTTTAATACAAGGGTAGGTGTGGCAACCTATGCTAAAAGACAGAAATTTGTGGAAACAGATAAGTGGCTCCAATTGCGCCAGGAAGCCTGGACAAATGATGGTAACACTGGTGAAGCACCATTGCCAGGAGGATACACTTTTGCAACAGCAAGAAATAATAATACAGATTGGTGGGATGAACTTACACAGCCCGGTTTTATAAATGAGAACAACCTGAGTATGACCCAGGGGACAAAGAAACTTAAAACCTTCGCTAATCTTACTTATAGCAACAATGAAGGATATATAAAAACAAATAGTTACGAAAGACTGAGTGCAAGATTAAATGTTGATTATAATATTTTGAAGAATCTAAAAGTTACACTTACCTCAGGATACAACAAGGGTACAAATAAAAGAGTACCTGCTGCATGGGATGGTGGCATTGGCGAAGCAATGAGCAGTGCGCTACCCTTCTTTACTGTATACAAAGCAGATGGAACTTATTTCTTAAACGGTGCTAATCCTGTAAGAAGGGTACAGGAAACAAAAAGACGTGAAATAGACAACAGGCTAATTGGTGGGGTAGGTTTAGAATTTGAACCCATCAAAAATTTATTTTTACGTACAAACACATCTATTGAATATGTTAATTCATTTGATGACCAGTATGAGTCCAATACCTGGATCAATCAATCAAATACAGACTCTGGTTATGCCAAGCGCAATCCATATTGGGGTACAAATGTGAACGGAAATTTTACAGCCAATTATCTTACACAAATTGGCGAAAAGCATAAGTTTAATATACTCGGTGGAGTAGAATTACAGTCTTATGTGAGAAAAGGATATTTATTTGAAATAGGAAATTTTGCTGCTGAGCCCTTCTGGAAAAACCCAGCCGATTATAGAACACTTAGAGACAAGATTATTAATCAACGTCAGACAGCAACACCTCCCCAGGCTACTACAAAATCACTGGAAGAATATACATTCAATAGTTTCTTTGGGAGAATAAATTACACATTTGATAATAGATTTGCCCTACAATTCACTGCAAGGCTGGATGGATCTTCTAAGTTTGGAACCAATAACAAACATGGCTTTTTCCCTGCCATATCCGGAGCATGGACATTGAGTGAAGAAAAATTCATGGAAAATGTACGTCAAATCAATTTCTTAAAACTAAGAGCTTCCTATGGAATTGTAGGTAATGCAAATATTCCATCAGGCAAATACTATGATAATTACCAGGTAGGAGGTATTGGATACAATGGCAATCCAACACTCTATCTAAATACAGATGGAATTGGAAATCCTGACCTGCAATGGGAAACGCTGGAAAATATTGATGTGGCTGTAGAGTTTGCATTATTCAGTAACAGGCTTACAGGCGAGATAGCTTACTATCACAAAGCTTCGAGTGACTTATTAATGCAACCTGGCGTTCCCAACTCCACTGGAACAGGTTCTGTTTATAGAAATCTTGCAAATAGTGTAATACAAAACCAGGGCATAGAAATTAGTGCTAACTATAAAGTGATAGATACCCGTGATTTTAAATGGACAGTAGGTGGCAACATTGCAAAAAACCAAAACGAGGTTAAGAAGTGGGAACTTGGCCCTGATGCGGTAAGCGGCGGCACCAACGATACACGTGTGATTGAAGGATTACCACTGGGTGTAAATTATCTCGTTCGTTATTATGGAGTAGATGCTCAGGATGGGTTACCTATTTGGTTAGATGCATCAGGCAAACAAACTAAAACATTTTCTTTGAACCATCGTGTGTTTGCTGGAAGTGTGATGCCCGATTACATAGGTGGTTTTAATACTGCATTTGAATATAAGAGACTAGAACTTTCTGCTTTATTTAGTTATGTAATTGGAGGTAATATTTACGATAACTCGGGTAAGTACCAATTGATGGGTGTTTCTAAAAAGAACTGGAATTTTAGAGAAGATTTTCTGGACAGGTGGACAACACCAGGGGATAATGCTCTTTATCCACGCCTTACCTACGATGCAACCAATTTTCCGGGCTTACCAAGCGAAGACCAGTTTAACAGCACCATGTTCCTGCACGATGCCAGTTACATGAGATTAAGGGAACTGACCATAGGTTATAAAATTTCTCCTGAAATACTTACAAAATGGAAGTTAAAATCCTTGCGTATTTATGCAACAGGAACCAACCTGCTCACTTTTAGCAAATATCCAGGTGGAGATCCGGAAATAACCCGTGACTTTGAGAATCCACAGGATAGAAATCTTAGTCCTAACGTAACTTATTTAACAGCACCTACCCAACGTAGTTTCATTTTTGGGATTAATCTTGGTTTTTAATTAAATTAATTTAAGCTATATGAAAAAATATATTTCAATAATTGCAATCACTTTAGTAGCAACTATTTTGGTTTCCTGCGAAAAATTTCTGGAACGTCCACCAGAAGGACAGCTCACGGAAGCAGAAGCATTTAAAACCGAAGCCAATCTTTCATCATTTGTTAACGGTATTTATACATTAGTTGGCGATGCAGATTTTTATGGAGGCAGACATCAGGTTCTTTCAGAACTATTGGCAGACCAGTATAAAGGAGATAGGTTTACCGGTGATTACTCTGAGATTTTTCGCCGTCAAAATTCATTCTTTGGGGGAACAAGGGATGGGTATTACAACAAAGGATACAGGGTTATCCTAGATGCAAATGTGGTGTTGAAAAATATTGCGCTTGCTACTACTTCTAAAAACTTAATAGAAGGTCAGGCGAAATTTTTTAGAGGCCTGGCTCATTTTGAAATGGTGAGATTGTTTGCACAACCCTGGGGATTTACTGCAGAGAACACGCATCTTGGTATCCCTATCAGAACAGAAGTTAGCCTTAATTCAAGAACCCGTTCAACAGTAAAAGAGGTTTACGACCTTATCATTTCAGATTTGAGGGCCGCAGATAGTTTATTACCTGATGTGGCGGCAAATGGAAAATTTTATTCTGCCACTAAATGGGCTGCCAAGGCTTATTTAGCCAAAGTTTATTTTCAGCAAAATAATTTTGCGAAAGCTTTTCAATATTCAAACGAAGTAATTGCCGGTAACAAGTTTACGCTGGATGCAACATTTGACAAAAGATTTTCCAAAGGATTAAGTACGGAAGGCATTTTGGTTATTGCAGATCAGGTAACTCCTAACCAATACAATCCCGGAGGGGATTTAAGAGGTAATTTCAGATCAGATCTGGGTATACCTGGTTTTACATTTACTGACCAGTATTACAACCTGGCAACCGCACGTGCTGCGGATCTTAGAAAAGCCTGGTATAGCAATACTTTGCAAGCCGGTTTTAATGTATTGACAAAATACAACAAGAATTTTTTCGACCTTACTTTAGTACATTTAACCGAAATGAAATTGATAAGGGCAGAAGCCGGGGCAGAAACTGGTGGAGCAAATTTAACGGTTGCAATAGCGGATATAAATCAATTAATGACCCGTGCATACGGAGGAACTGTGTTTAATTTACCACTTGCATCATCTGCTGCACTTGTAATTTCTACAACACGTAATGAAAGAGAATTGGAAATGGTGGGCGAAGGAAATCGTATACAGGAGATTAAAAGAATAGGTGCAAGATCAGGCGTAAACATCGATAGGCGTGGTTCTTTTTGGAATTGCCCTGGATTATTACTCCAGTTTCCTAAAGGTGAAAATGACGCAAATTCGAGTTTTACACTGAACCCGGAAGGTGGTTGTTTTTAAATTTAATTAAATTATCAAATTATTAATAGTATGAAACGTATAAATAAAATAGCCATAATAGCTTTGATGGTAACGAGCATATTTGTTTCCTGCAAGCCGGATGCTTTAAATGATCTTGGGATGGAGCGGGATTTATTAACATCACTCAACGGTAACTGGAAATTGATTAAAGCTACCCAGGTTGATGAAGACGCTGCTAAAAAGGGCTTTCCTTATCAGCAGATAGATATCACCAATTTGTTTCCTTATACCCAGTTTGTATTTAGCCTGAATGTAGCTGGTGGACAGCCAACAACTTTTACTTCAACACCTGGTGCATCACCTAAAATTATTAAGCTAACCAGTGGTACATGGACGGTAGATAATTTAAAATATCCTAAAAATATTTTTCTAAAAAGCGGTGCTGCTACCGATACTGTTTCTCTTGGAGGCTACCCGGTGGGTTCTGCTACTACTTTGAAATTAAAGAAAGAAAAAAAGGATTTTGTTACCGGTAAGCTTTTGATTTCTTACACTTATGAATTTACTAAACAATAAACTATTTTAATATGAAGCAGTTAATATATTTTTTATTATTTCTAATGTCAGGGGTAGCGGCAACAGCTCAAAATCCTTCGTTTTCACCTTCTGCTTTTACGGCCGAAGATGAAGTGACATTAACTATTGATGTTACAGGTACAGGTATGGCAGGTGTTACCGATGCATATTTATGGATATTTTCTAACCCAGACCTCGGCGGTGGTGCAGACGGTATCACCAATGGCGCCTGGGGAAATTCATCTGAGTCAGCAAAACTTACACCTGCAGGGCCCAATAAATTTACTTATAAATTTATTGGCACCATTATGTTTGGGCAAACACCGGCACAATTAAAAAGTTTTGGTTTTTTATTAAAAAAGAAAGATGGAAGTGCACAAACTCCGGATTACAAACCATTCTTTTTTGATCCACTTATTTTTGTACCATCAATGGCCAGGATCTTTCCTGGTAAAGTAGACAAAGACGATGTAGTTACTTTAAATTTTGATAACAAGTATGCGGTAGCTAATACGAACGATAAACGGATGGCACCTGCCACTGTTACTATTACGATGTATGATGATGTAAATAATGCCGTAGGATCGCCGCTTACTGTTCCCTTAAGAAAAACAGAGACAACAATATGGAGCGGATCGTTTATTCCTGATGCATCTTTTACACCTGCCACCGGAAGAACATTGTCAAAATTTGTGTACAGGTTTAATGGTACTATCCTTGATGTAAATGGAGCAACAATGACGGTATCAACCGCCAACTTTGAATCTTCTTTTACTAAGATGAAATAAATATGCTAATCATAAAAATAATAATATGAAAAAAATAATTATTCTGCTAACATTCTTTATTTCGCTTTTTACGGGATGTAAAAAAGTTGAATTCGAGGGTATAAACTCTACCGGGGAAGGGCTAGTAGGTTTTACTTTAAAATCACCAGAGTCTGGTACCAGCATCATACTAAATGCCGGTACTCCAAATGTTGTTGTACCATTTGTATGGAATGCTTCCAAACCAGGATTGTCAACACAGCCAACTTACAAAATAGTTATGGCACTAAAAAACGGGGGAGATATAAAAGAGCCTTATTTAGTTTTTCCTATTACAGGAAATATTACATCAGCCAATTTAACTTATCAGCAACTGGATGATGCCTTAAAAGCAAAAGGAATTGCAAATGGTGCTAAAACCGATTTAGTTTGGAGTGTAGAAGCTACCAATAGTTCAGTCACTATTTTGAGTCAGAGCCTTTTCAATATCAGCATTACCCGTATGAAAGACGGCGCATCTAATTTCGTTTTATTGGCGCCTGTATCCAGTACATCGCCATTAACCATTAACCCTGGAAGTAATGCAGAAAATTTGATTTTTCGTTGGACAAAAGCAAAACCAGCAGTAGGAGGACCGGCCATTACTTACAAGGTTGTTTTTAGCCTTACAAGTGATTTTACTATTCCACTTTTTTCTTTAAATTCTGATGTAGCACCTGCAGATACGGTTGCAACCATAACTTATAAAGCGTTTAGTGATTCCATGATTGCTCATGGCCTTACATCATTACCAACTCCTGCAAATTTAAAGTGGACGGTAATAGCTACTTCGGGTACATGGAAGCAACAAGCAGACTATGTAAATGATGTGGTAATAATACGAGAAGTAAAAGTTTATATAGTAGGTAGTGCAACTCCGGGAGGATGGGATATTGCATTATCAACGAGGATGATTGAAGATCCCCGTTTTCCCGGCACTTATTTTTCTTATATCATGCTTACAGGCGGTAACGACATAAAATTTGTTAATGGACAAAACTGGCCCCCTTTCCCGGGCGCAATGGATTGGGGACAGGATCCTGCATCACCTGCAGGTACGATTACTGATGTTGGAGAAAATAATATACCAGTTACCACAACCGGCGTTTATAGGGTTACATTTGATCTTGCCAATAAAAAGTTTTATTTGCAAACGGCATTAGCTAATGGCATTGGTGGTATGGGTATGATTGGCCAATTTCAGGGTTGGTCTCAACCTGCGCTTAAAATGAGCTACCTCAGCGTAAACAAATTCATTTATTTAACCAGTATGAATACAAATGATGAGTTTAAATTTCATGATGGTAACGATTGGAATAATGCTACTAACAGCCTGCATCGCTGGTTTTCTGTTGATAATGCTAATGGGGGCAAGATGGTTGTGGATCCGGGATCTGGCTATGCTAATTTTAAATGGACCGGCGGAAGTGGTAGAATGAGAGCAATTTGGGATGGCAGCGATCCTCTGAACCTTAAATACAATTTGTATCCAGCTACAGAAATGCGTGTAGTAGGAAATGGTATGAATATTCCTGGTGTGAATGATTGGGATCCGCCTACGTCTCCCCAAATGACGTACCAAGGGAATGGCATTTGGACGGCCACATTAGCATTAAAAGCGGGGAAGAGTATTAAGTTTGTTTCGGGCAATGCATGGGGTGCTTTTGATTATGAAGATGTTGGTGGCGGAAAAATAGGCTATGATGGAGGATCAGACTTCACCACACCTGCTACTGCCGGAACCTACACTATTACTTTAAATGAATATAACGGCACATATAGCATTTTGTAGGCTTATTAGAATATTAGTTTAACGGGGGCTGTCTTAAAAGGACAGCCCCCTTTCTTTTTTTGCCGGCCGGAAATACGGTAAACTTTGAAAGTAAAATGGTTCTGCTATTACACGCTTTACATAATTACATTGGGTTTTTCACAGTGCCATTGCAGCATTGCCCCGGTTCCGTTGACTTAATGTCGGCCTCGATTTTGGTATGGTTTTTTCAAGATGACTTGTATACCTTATTTCATCAATTAAAAAATACTAACATGAACCGTAAAACAAGTGCCATTATTTTAGCCGGATTAGCAGGAGCCTTTGCCTATTATAAATATTCAAAGATGAGTGCAGAAGATAAAGCCATGCTGGCCGATAAGATCAAATCAACCGGTAAGGAATTGCTCGGTCATCTAAACCCTGGCGGTATAAACAGCCTGAAAGAGACAGTGCTGCCTGCCAATAAGTTGGAAACCAGTAATTCTTAAAAATTATCTACATTATTAAAAAAGTGTTGCATTTTTGCAACACTTTTTTTGCTATCTGCCCCGTTGTTTTTTCTTGTGAAAATAGTTACCATACATTCCAGTCTACTAAATTCGTTTCTGTTCTGCTGGTGGGCACTTGAAGCCCTTTGGTTAATTGCGGTACCCGCTTGTTTACATATTCTTTTAATTGTGAAAGCGTAGCTGTAGGATGATCTTTCATAAACTCCAATATTGAATAGGTAAATACGCCATTTTTAAGATCACCTCTTTCCAATGCAAACTGGGTGCCTGCTGCAGCAGATATAACCGTTGCCCCGGTACTTCGCCCCACATTTACAAACAATTCCTGCATCAGTTCAAAACTGTTTTTCATGCCCAGCTTTTTTGATCCCTGTATAAACAATGGCTTTACACCTTTGGTACCATTTTCTGTAGATGCAGTTGCGGCAAACTGTTTTATTTTTTCAAGTTCTTCCTTATCTACTTCACCACTGTGGCAGGCATCTATTAGTAATAATTTTTTGCGGGCAGGAATACTGTCCAGTAAATTTTCTAATTCGTCATAAGGCAGGCCATACTGCTCAGGGTTTTCAAAATTTACATTGTAAGTAGAAAGATAATAATCATAATCTTTACTAAGCAATCCATGACCGGAATATGCAATAATTATTTTATCATTTTCTGTTGATTGCAATAATTTTTTCTTTAATGCTTTTACATTATTTAGGGTCACGTTTTCATTAAACAAAGTATCAATAACAATTTCATCTCCGTATTTCTCTTTTAGTTTTTTAGAAAGATCCCGGATGTCTTTGGCACTGTATTGAAGGTTGTATTTATTGTCGGCAAACTGGTCGATGCCGATGCCGATAAAATGGGTGTTTTCTTTTTGTTGTTTGGCTGGCATATAATTTACGATCAACGGCATGCGGTAACTTTCTGTTCCGTTTACATTGCTGATAGAAGTTTCGATGCGATTTTCTCCTTGTGAAAGTTTAATGGTTATGCTGGTATCAAAATTATTTGAGCCTTTATTGCGGAGGCTGATACCACGCTGACCATAAATGGGAGCTTCATTTACCCAAACGTTAAACCGATCTAGTTTGTAGCTGCTGTCTGTGCCTTTAATAGGTAGTATTAATTTTTCATTTTTTATTTCGTACTCTATGGCATCCCTGTTTACAAAATCTGCTTCGGGTACACTATATCCATCCCTGAATGCAGTGGTATCAATGCCCAGCTTTTTTATTCTTTTTTCATAAGCTTTGAGATAGGATTTTATTAAAGCAGTATCGGTATTGCCGGTTGCTTCCAGCACTTTATCAGGACGGTTATATTTTACATCGAGTTGTTCAAAGCTGATGACTTTTAAATCCCTTGTTACATAGTGTAAAAGTTTAGCGGAATTTTGGGTAGAGAGGTAATGTTTTGAAGGAAGTTGAAAAATATAATCAGTACTATCAATACTAAGGAAGCTTAGTAACTTTTTTCCTGTATTAAAACTATAGAGAATGGTCTCACTGTTGCTGCTGTAAATTAAGCGCTCCCTATTCCAGTCTAAATCTTGAAAATAATGATTGGCTTCTGGCGTGATTTCTTTTAAAATTAGTCCGGAAAAGGCATCCCATACTATAGCACTATTATAGGCAGAAGCTGTTACAATTATTTTTCCGTTTGGAGAAAAACATGCATAGTGTATAGCTTCTGTATGCCCTTTTAATTCAAGTAATAATTTCCCTGTTTCAACATCCCAAACTATAGCAGTTTTGTTTAGGGAGATTGAAATAATTTTTTTCCCATCAGGAGAGAAACAGGCAGCATTATGGGATGGGCGAAGGCCTTTAAAATTCAGGAGTAATTTGCCCGATGTTGCGTCCCAAAGTTTTGCAGTACTATCTTTGGATACGGTTAAAATTTTATTCCCATCTGCTGAAAAATCAGCACTGTGGAGCGGAGCATCATGCCCGATTAAATCTAATAATAATGCACCAGAACCTGCGTCCCATACTTTGGCAGTATTATCAGCAGATTCTTGCGGCCTGAAAGTTAAATTACCGGCAGCAGTCACTATCTTTTTTCCATCCGGCGAAAAAGAAGCAGTATTCACATTGTCACTATGGCCTTTTAAATCTAAAAGCAATGTGCCCGAAGCGGCTGTCCAAATTTTAGCTGTTCCATCCCAGGAAGCGGTTATTATTTTCCTGCTGTCTGAAGAAAATTCACAGGAAGTGATGATATTCTGATGCCCCTTAAATGCTATTAAAAGTTCCCCGGTATGCGCATTCCAGAGTTTAATATTTCTATCATTAAAAGAATTGGTTACTATTTTATTTCCGTCTGGTGAAAATTGCTGACTCCAGATCAAATCGGTGTTTCCTTTTAAACTTGCTATCAATTTGCCGGAAGTGATATCCCACAATTTGCCGGAATAATTATCATATTCTTTAAGAAACCCGGTTAAATGACCGGGAGTAGTAAGTATTTTTTTTTCCATCAGGCGAGAACATAGCACCCGATACAACTTCAGTGTGGCCTTTTAAATGGGTGAGCAATTCTCCCGAATGGGCATCCCATATGGTCACCGTATTATATTTGTCCCTGGAACTGGCAACTATTTTTTTGCCATCTAACGAAAACCTGGCAGCATAAAGTGAGGGCGTATTATCTGTCAGGTTCAACAATAATTTACCGGAAGGAAATTCCCATACTTTTAGCTCGTTATCATCTGACAGCGTTACAATTTTTTTGCCGTCCGGAGAAAATGCATTGAAGTAGTCATCATCCATTCGACCGTCTAAAACAGCCAGCAGTTCACCAGATGCCGCATCCCATATTTTTGTAATATAAATATTTTTGAGTATTATTTTTTGGAGAGAAAAGGACTTCGTACCTGGTTGAATAATTTGTTTTGTGCTCCTGAAGTTGTTGAGTATTTTATTTCCATCAGGCGAGAAAATGGTATTACCGGAATTTGTATTCAACTTCAAATCTGTGAGTCGCTCTCCCGTAGCGGCATCCCACACAATGGCGGTGCTATCCCGGGAAGCTGTTACTATTTTTTTTGCATCAGCGGAGTATTCTGCAGAAATAATATTATCAGTATGACCCTTCAAATGCAGTAGCAGTCTACCCGGTGTAACATCCCATACTGTAATTTGGTTATCAGAAGCAATTAGCATTTTTTTTCCATCGGGCGAAAACTGTGGCAATAAAGTAGCCTTAGATTTAAAATCGATCAGTATTTTTCCCGAACTAACTTCCCACAGTTTTACAGTGCGATCCTTAGCAGTGGTTACTATTTTTTTTCCGTCCGGGGAAAACAGGGCAGCATAAACAGCAGCGGAATGCTCCTTTATATCAAAAAGTAAAACGCCTGTGGCAGCATCCCAAATCTTTGCAGTACTATCTCCGGAGGCGGTTAATAATCTTTTGCCGTCTGGTGAGAAAGATGCATCATAGATGGCAGCGGTGTGGCCCCTAACATCCACCATTAATTTACCTGTAGTAGCATCCCACAACTTTGCGATAAGGTCACCCGAAATAATATCATCATTAATTAAAGCCGACAGATCGCCCGAAGCCGTTACTATTCTTTTTCCATCAGGGGAGTAATGGGCAGAAGTCACGACGGAGGTATGTCCCTTCAAATCTGTAAGCAAGGCGCCGGAGAAAGCATCCCATAATTTTACTGTGGAATCCTGCGATGTGGTAAGTATTTTTTTTCCATCTGGTGAAAAAGAAAACGAGTTTATTTTATCTGTATGGCCAACAGGTAATACCAGCCTCGGCTGCTGCGCAGCACAG
>JBBRFX010000126.1:0-12235 GCA_038241275.1 Chitinophagales bacterium | reverse complement strand
ATGGCAGGTCAAAAAATTGCTGATCATTTTAATTGCTTTTTACCAACAAAAAAAATGGTAGATCTTATTTATGAACAGGCGGCAGTAAAATTAGAACCTGTGCCCATGTTTGCTTTTAGAGATAGTTCTGTAACCATGTGGCAGCATCATTTAATAATAGAAGGGCAACGGAAGGGGAGAAAAGGATTAATTGCCGGCATCAAAAAAGATGTGGTGATTTCTCCAAAAATGATGAGTCTTTCAAAATCAGACAGGGTAGCCATTTATGGTTGGCACCAGTTAAATGGTCAGCCAATTCAACCATTATACACCGGCCATGTAAACTGGTGGGTAGATTACAGTCATGGGATAAGACTGGTATATAGAAAAATAACAGTTAATGGCAGGCAGATGGATTATAGGGATGTATTGAAAGATTCGGTTTATCATAAATTGTTGAGCGACGAAGCTGTTATTAATTTTTTTAAGTACAATGATTAAAAAAATGTTGGTGAAATTGAAAGTATGCTGTTGTTCTTTGTGGATTCACGAGCCAAAAGCAAATAATTCAAACAGAGTCATCAGGATTATAACCCAACACAAAACGATGGATTGTTTTCTTGTATGCTATACATGTTTAACTTCGCCGGAACAATTAATATTTGTGTACAAAACGTTTTTAATTTAGTATTACACTGATTGGTTTAAAAAAAAATATTCATGAGTTGGATCATCCTGGCTGTAATTATTTATGTGTTTATACTAATGTTGGTATGGCTCCGTATTATTTATGAAACACGTAGCACCAATAAAACGCTTGCTTATTTATTGTTCAGCCTTTTTATCCCGGTTATTGGTGTACTATTTTATTTAATGTTCGGTATTAATTACTGGAGAAAAAGACGGTATGGCAAAAAAACGGCTGCTGATATATCAATTCTTCAGGAGGTTATAAAAAGTAGTGCACCTTATAATGCATCCAGTCTTAATGTAAAAGATGAAGCAGTGCAGCAAAATGCAGAACTGGCATCGATGCTGTTAAAGGATGTGGGCAGTCCGCTCACGGGTAATAACAGCGTGCAATTGCTGGTAAATGGCGAAGAAAAATTTCCGGAGATGCTGGAAGCCATGCGCAATGCCAAACATCATATTCACCTTGAATATTACATTTATGAATGCGATAACATCGGTATACAAATGATAGAACTGCTTATTGAAAAAGCAAAAGAAGGAATAGAAGTGAAATTTATTTATGATGATTTTGGCAGCCCTGGTATAAAAAAGAAAACAGAAAAAGAAATGAGGGCGGCAGGCATAGCCATTTATCCTTTTCACAAAGTGCGGTTTTATTTACTTGCCAACCGTATTAACTATCGCAACCACCGCAAAATTGTTGTAATAGATGGCTGCACCGGGTATGTGGGGGGTATTAATGTAAGTGATAAATATATAAATTCGGGTGATAGCAAAAAGCTTTATTGGCGGGATACCCATATCAGGCTGGATGGGCCATCGGTGTATTACCTGCAATATCTTTTTATCAGCGACTGGAATTTTTGCTGCAAACAAAAATTTGAACCAATCAACAGTTATTTTCCTGCTATCGCTGCTGATAATAATAACAGTTATGTACAAATAGCCGCCAGTGGCCCCGACTCTTCTGAGCCTTCCGTTTTATTTAGTATCCTGCAGGCTATTTACCTGGCTAGAGAAGAGATTTTAATTACCACACCATATTTTATACCCGGCGACAGTATCCTGGATGCTTTAAGAATAGCTGCCCTCAGTGGCTTGTCGGTAAAATTACTGGTGCCTGGTGTATGCGATTCAAAAATTGTAAATGCTGCTTCAAAAAGCAATTATAAAGACCTCTTAAATGCAGGGGTAGAAATTTACCTTTATAATAAGGGCTTTGTGCATGCCAAAACACTGGTTACAGATAAAAAATTATTTATTGTGGGAACAGCCAATATGGATTACCGCAGCTTTGATTTAAATTTTGAAGTAAACGCCATTGTGTATGATGCAAAACTAGCTGGAGAAATGAGTGCCCGTTTTTTTAAAGACCTGGAAGATTCAGATAAGATTGATAAAGAAAAATGGTTAATTCGTAAATGGTACACGCAGTTTCCGGAAAAGATTTGCCGTTTGTTATCTCCTGTATTATAATTCATTTACATAACATTTTATTTATATAGCTGCACTGAATCCTGTGCCTGAGTATTTGTACCCGATACCGGCATAGCGAACTTCTTTTTTTACAAAAAAATACCCATCCTTATTTTTGGTAAGTAATTTGTTTGAGAGTTAAAATACTATTCAACTTCCATGGATTTTAAACAATCCCGGAAATCATTTAACCTAAAAATTAATTACATGAAAAGACTTTTCGTATTTGCACTTGCTGCCACCACATTTGCAGCATGCAACGATCAAAAAAACACAGACACAACTACAGTAAACACAGACAGCACCACTACCGTTACTACTGATGTTACTACTACTACTACTACTTATGTACCGGGAGAGGGTGATGTAATATACAGGGATGGTAAAGTAATGGTGTGGAGAAACGGTGTTTACGTAATAACAGATAAGGATGTAACACAGGATGATGGTATCGTTATCAAAACAAATGGCACAGCTACCAGGAATGGTGTAGTTGTAAAATTGGAAGAAGGTGAAGCAGTGACCAAAACCGGGCGGTTTTTTAACAGCGTGGGCGAAGCAATTGAAGATGGATGGGATGCTACTAAAAAAGGTGTGAATAAAGCAGGACAAGCTATAAAAAAAGGCGCCAACAAAGTAGGAGAAGAAGTGAAAGATGCCGTTAATTAATCAATCATGAATAGCATTTAATATAAAAAAGCCTTGTAACCAGGGCTTTTTTTTATATTCCGCTTTGTAATTCTATTCATACAAAGGGTATATCTTGCTTTAACAAACTCAAATAATTATTCCACGATCATGAGATATATTTTTTTTCTATTCCTGCTTTTTATTTTTTCGGCCTGCAACGAATTCAATAATGATGCTGAGGATTCCGGCAATGTTGCAGGAGGAAGAAAACTGCCGTCAAAAATGGAGTATTCCTATGATTGCCTGAGTTCCGATTCGGGTAATATATCCGACATGTTGGGGAAAGCAGGTAATCTGATCAACAAGGTGGCTACATTTAATATTGAGGTAACAGACAAGGAGCAAATGAAATATGGTGATACCTTTCTGATAGAAGCACTCAAAGATAAAAATTTTGTGATAGATACTACCAGCCCCGAAATACCAAAGCTGCAAACGATACTTGCCAACCTGGTTAAGGCAAGGGTAAAACCCACTGACATCCAATACCAGATATACCTGGTGGATGATACCGCTACCATCAATGCCTATACGGTGGGGGGAAAAGTGTTTATTACCAGTGCCATGCTAAAAAAATGCAGCAGCGATGATCAGCTATATGCTATCATCGGCCATGAAATTGGGCACAACGAAAAGGGCCATATTAAATCTTCGCTAAAGCAGCTAAAGGCCAGCAATAAATTTTTTGGCGAATGGGGCGAATCTTTCTTTGCTATTAAAAAACTACTCACCGGTTCTTTTAATCATAAAAATGAACTGGAAGCAGATTATTTTGGCCTGGACCTGGCCTGGAAACTTGGTTACGATATCTGTGCCATCCGCAGTTTTTGGGATGATATGGCCAAAGGTGAAGAACGCAATACGATCAATGATTTTTTAAACACACACCCCTATTCTGATACCAGGAGTAAATGCCTGGTAAATCACATCAAAAAAAACTTTGAGGTAGATTGTAAATAATTTTTTGTAATCAATGGGCAAAGATTTATACTATTTAAGTGGTAGAAAATAACGTATAAAATATAAATTTAAATCAGGTTTCCAAACCACTATCGGTAACATAGAATCAAAGGCTTGAACTTATACGATACTTTATTTTTTAGTTGTGCCATCTTTATTTTAAACAAATGCCTTTTAACTATAAGGTAATTGTTGGTCTTTTCATTTCTCCAGTTTGCCGCCGCATAGCGATAAAATGTACAAGAGTGCGACGCAACAAAAGCCCAATAGATGAGTAATGCCGGGTACATAAAAATAACATCCCGGTTTCTGTATATACCATACTTTTCTGATAAGCATCATGAGTACTGCTGAGGGCTGTCATAATTTGATCATGCCTTTACGAATATCTTGTAGAGCCGGTAAAATATTCGCCTCAACTTTTATTTATTGTGTGTTTATACCGGTTTATTTTAGGATATTACTCTCCGCAGAAAGATGCTGATTTAAACCATGGAGGAATTTTTCGTTTTGAATAAACTTACAAATTATGCCAAAAATTATCACCATTACTTTTAGTCCCTGTATTGATAAAAGCACTTCAGTACACTCTTTAATTCCGGAGAAAAAATTATCCTGTAAAGTTCCTAAAATGGAAGCCGGTGGCGGCGGTATTAATGTTGCCAGGGCTATTAAGAAACTGGGCGGGGAAGCTATTGCAATATTTCCATCTGGTGGTTATACAGGTCATTTTTTTAACCACTTACTGGAAAAAGAAAATATAGCTTCTGTAATTATTGAAACCAGTAACGAAACAAGGGAAAATATCATTGTGCTGGACGACTCTACCAATAACCAATATCGTTTTGGAATGCCGGGAACTAAATTGAGTGAGCATGAATGGAAACAATGTTTAGCGGCAGTGGAATCTATAAATGATGTAGAATTTATAGTTGCCAGTGGTAGTTTGCCACCGGGGGTTCCATTGGATATTTATGCACAACTTGCAAAAATTGCCAAAAGCAAAAAGGCAAAATTTGTGGTGGATACTTCGGGAGAGGCATTAAAATATGCTGCAGACGAAGGGGTTTATTTACTAAAACCCAACCTGGGAGAATTAAGTTCAATGGCTGGCAAACATGAATTGCAGCCCGAAGAAATAAAGGACATTGCAACAGGGATGATTGCAAATGGAAGCTGCGAAGTGATGCTGGTATCTATGGGTGCAGCAGGTGCAATGTTTGTAACGCATAATATTGCTGAAATCATTTCTTCGCCACCCGTTATTAAAAAAAGTACAGTGGGGGCGGGCGACAGTATGGTGGCAGGCATTGTATATTATTTGTCTATTGGCAAAAGCCTGGAAGAAGCCGCACATTATGGTGTGGCCTGCGGCTCTGCCGCTACAATGAACCCCGGAACCGCTTTGTGCAGCAGGGAAGATGCAGACAGGTTGTATACTTTTATACGAAAAACGAAAAGGGTTTAAACTTTCATTTTGCTGCATATGAATCATAAGCATGTAAAACATATTGTCCATCAATTTCACAAGGATCTGGAAAAACACTTTGAAAAAAGTATCAAAAATTTTGATATGGAAGCCCTGCATCAATTAAGGCTGACGTATAAAAAGTTAAGGGCTTTTTTGCGAATGATAAGCAATGGGGAAGATGGAAGCGCTGGTATTTTGATTGCTAAAAAAATTAAGAAGTGTTACCGTGTTGCCGGGCGTATACGGGATATGCAATTGCAGCAGCAGCGAATAACGGAAGTTGCTGTGCAGGCAGCTTTTCAGCCAAAGGCTTATATCGGCTTATTAGAAAAACAAATCAGCCGGCAAAAGCCGGTATTTTCAGCAACCATTTCTCCAAAAATCATTAATCAGCATCAGAAGAAAATATTCCTGCTGCTGCCGGAAAAATTTTCATTATTAGATGCAGATATTTATGCACAAAAAATATGGGCAGCTATTAATACCATCATTATAAGCGGCCGTTTTTACGACCATGAGATTCATAATATCCGCAAAAAACTGAAGGATCTGCATTATAATTTTACAAGCTTTAATGAGGATGAAAAGCTACTGTTATTGCAGCGGGTATGGAAAGGAAAAGAGGAAACGTATTATAAAGCACTGCTGGAAGAACTGGGTTGTTTCCAGGATCAGTGTATGGCGATTGTTTTATTAAACCAATTCTGGCTAAAAAATCTTCATAAAAAAGACCGGCAACATTTGGAGCAGGTAAAACAAATATGGCTGGAAAATAAAAAACTACTGAAGCTATTGCTGATAAAAAAGCTGGCTGCATTAAATGTTACTCCCACTACTGGTGACTAGCTTTTCAAACTGGCTAATGCATGATATTAATCATCCAATTAAATGATTATTTCTATTTAACTGGTAATTAATAAGCTATAATTTAGGCTTTTAAGTTATCATGCCGTTGCCACTAAATTTAAAATATTTTTTAACCGAGGCAGGAGATCTTTCCCGCTTTACTGCCCGTTTTTTTCAACAGTGGTTTAAGCCACGATACGAATTTGCAGAACTGTTCAGGCAGTGTTATATCATCGGTTATAAATCACTTCCGCTGGTAGCATTAACGGCTTTTATTATGGGCCTTGTTTTAACCATGCAGCTAAGGCCTTCCATGGTAGATTATGGGGTAGAATCGCAATTGCCGGCCATTGTGGGCATAGCTATTATCAGGGAAATTGGCCCTGTGATTACCGCATTAATATTTGCCGGAAAAATAGGCAGCAGTATTGGAGCCGAGCTTGGCTCCATGAAAGTAACTGAGCAGATAGATGCCATGGAAGTAAGTGGCACTAATCCATTTAAATATTTGGTAGTAACCAGGGTGCTGGCCGCCACATTAATGTTGCCGGTATTAGTACTGCTGGGTGACGCCGTTTCTTTGTGGGGGTCATGGCTGGGTGTAAATATCAGGAGTGTAACCAGTTTTAATTTATTCTGGACACAGGTGGTAGATAGTTTATCATACAGCGATGTAATGCCTGCTTTTATAAAGAGTTATTTTTTTGGTTTTGCAGTTGGGATCATTGGCTGTTATAAAGGATACAACAGCAGCAAGGGTACAGAAGGGGTGGGCCGTTCGGCCAATTCTGCTGTAGTGGTTTCTTCTGTTATTATTTTTTTGCTGGATTTACTGGCAGTGCAGGTGGCAGATGTGCTGGGTATAAATTAAATAAGATGAACGCCGAAATAAAACAGGAATTAAATAGTGATAAAACACTGCCAAAAGAAATGGTTTTGGTTATTAGTAATCTGTATAAATCTTTTGGTAAAAATCATGTGCTGATTGATTTTAACCTGGAAATAAAAAAAGGGGAGAGTGTGGTTGTACTGGGAAAATCAGGATCAGGAAAATCTGTTTTAATAAAATGTATTATAGGGTTACTAAAGCCGGATAAAGGCAGCATTGAAATATTTGGGGAAAATATAGCGACTGTAAATGAAGAAACGCTGGATAAGATTAGGGCCAGGGTTGGTTTTTTATTTCAGAGCAATGCCTTGTACGATTCAATGTCCGTAAGGGAAAACCTGGAATTTCCGCTCCGTCGCCACTGGCTGGAGGTTTCTCAAAAAGAAGTAAATGCGATGGTAATGGAAGCGCTGGATGATGTGGGCCTGTTGCAAACGGTAGATATGATGCCGGTAGAATTATCAGGAGGGATGCGTAAAAGAATTGCACTGGCACGTACCCTGATTTTAAAACCAGAGATCATTTTATATGATGAGCCTACAACGGGGCTTGATACAGTAACCGGCAAAGAAATTATTGAATTGATGAAGGAAATACAGGTTAAATACAATACCACTTCATTGATTATTTCGCATGATTTGAATTGCGTGCGCATGGCCAGCAACAGTGTTGTTGTATTACTGGATGGTAAATGTTATGCAAGGGATTCTTATGAAATATTAAAGCAGATAAAAGATCCTAATGTGACACAATTTTTTGAATAATAGTATTATGGAAAAGAGGCGAATCAATAATGTAAAATTGGGGGCATTTGTAATGGCAGGCCTGGTATTCCTGATTTTGTTGCTCTACCTGATAGGGAAAAACAGCAACCTGTTTGGCAATACTTATGTGCTTAAAGCAAGGTTTGAAAATGTGCAGGGGCTCATAGCAGGCAATAATGTGCGCTTTTCCGGTATACAGGCCGGCACCGTAAAAAAAGTAAAAATATTGAATGATACGGTGATAGAAGTAACGATGATTATTGAAACAAAAATGCTTTCCATCATTCGTAAAAATGCATTGGCATCTATTGGCAGCGATGGCCTTGTGGGTAATAAACTGGTAAATATTGTGCCCCAAAAACAACATGCAGCATTGGCGGTGGAAGGAGATATTATTGCATCTAAAAAAGCCATCTCAACAGATGATATTCTGCAAACATTACATAAGACTAATAATGACGTGGCCGAAATAGCAGCAGGGCTTAAAACCACCGTGCATCGTATAAACAATAGCACTGCCCTGTGGAACCTGTTAAGTGATGAAGCGCTGCCACATAGCCTTAGGGTTTCAGTAGCCAATATAAGGGTCGCTACGGGCAAAGCAGGCCATATGGTCAATAGCCTCGATGCCATTATTACGGATGTGAAAAATGGCAAAGGGTCGGTGGGTAGTCTTTTAAAAGATACTTCCTTTGCCAAAAACCTGAATGAGGCCATTATGAAAATACAATCAGTGGGCGATGAGGCTGATGCTTTGGCAGTGGAAGTAAATAAGCTGGTAGTTGGCATCAGGAATGATGTAAATACCGGCAAAGGACCGGTAAATGCATTGCTCAACGATTCTATGATGGTGATTAAATTAAATACCAGCCTGGATAATATTCAAAAAGGTACCGATGGCTTTAATCAGAATATGGAGGCATTAAAACATAATTTTTTATTACGTGGATATTTTAGAAAACTTGAAAAGCAAAAATCAAAGCAATAGAACATCCCTTTTTATTACGCTCCTTTCTCTTCATTCTGTATTTTTTTTAACAGGCAGTTATTTGAAAAATTTTGCTATTTATTTTCTACTCATTGTATAAACGACTGTTATTTAAATAAAGCTTTTAATATGTAGTATTAATATTAGCCTGATTTTTCAGCAAAGATTCCGTTGTCAAAAAATATAATATAATTAACCAGAAATAAAAAAGGGCCAGGATAAAAATCCAGCCCCGTTATAATCCAATATCCTATGAAAAACCTATGTAAATGTAGGTGCCCGTTAGTTACTGCTTTATATCCATCATCAGCCAAACCGGTGATTCTAATCATTAAAGATGAAGGTCTAAAAAATGACTTATACCATGGTGGATTTCGCTAATGGATGAAATAATAAAAAAGGTTGATAAATGATCAATTTTTTGCAGCTCATTTTAAATTGGAAATAAAAAAGGGCCAGGATAAAAATCCAGCCCCGTTATAATCCAATATCCTATGAAAAACCTATGTAAATGTAAATGCCAGATCGTTATCCCATGATAGCTGTCATCATCCTAACCGATGATTGTAATCCTTCAGCATAAAAGGGAGCTATGCATTTTTTCTCCTTTGACAAATGTCATTAAAACCGCTGAGTATGGTCATTAACAAATAAAAGGCCTGGCATTATCTTGCAATTATTAATAACCATAAAAATTTATTTTATGAACACTACAGCTAAAATGTTAACAGCCCTTGCAACCGGTGCAGCCGCCGGTGCTATTTTAGGTATTTTATTTGCGCCGGATAAAGGCAAAGAAACAAGAAAGAAAATTACTGACCAGGGGAAAAAAGTGGCCGACGAAGTAAAATATAATTTTCTTAAAGGGAAAAATAAGTTTAATGACTTTACATCTAATGTAGAAAAAACTGTAAAAGAAAAAGCAGCGTCATTTGTTTAAATTAGTCCGGGCAATTAAAGTTGCGTTCGATAGTGTATGAACTGTTGAAAGGAAAAGTATGTGCCAAAAAAGACCAACTTTTAACACAGCATTTTCGGTAAGTTAAAATTGATTGTGTGAGGGTAAAAAAATACCCCGTCATAAAGGATGGCGGGGTTTAAATCCACGGTCAACCATTTTAATGAGATTGGTCAACGGTAATAAATTAGCGAACCGCCAAAACCCTCTTTTACTTTTCAGGGCTTTGAGTTCCTTCCTTTTGCCTGAAATAAAAGGTAAAAAGATATAGCATCAGGCGGATGATTTCATAGGAGCACCAGCGGATAAACTGTTTGAAAATATTGGTACTGCTGGTATGTTTTTCTTGTGTAATGGCTATACAATCATTTTTAATTATGGCTCCCAGTTTTTTTTCTGTCTCTATAGCAAAATGGGCATTGCGCACATCGAGGTTTAATTCAATACTTGCATAAGCGCTTATATTATTGATATTATACGAGCCAATAGTCAACCATTCACTATCGCACACAGCCACTTTTGCATGCAGTATGGTGGGTTGATATTCATACAACGCTATTTTATTTCTCAGCAGCCAGTCATACATCCAGCGTTCTGCATATTTAGACATCAATATATCCGAGGGCCCGGCAGTAATCACTTTTATTGTTACCCCTCTTTTTGCTGCATTTTTTAACCGCCGGCGTATCATTTTACCCGGTAAAAAATAACTGCACAGAATGGTAATATGTGACCGGGCATTTAAGAACATTTCATTGTAAGTTGCTGAAACTTCATTTTTTCTCCTCACCCAATCATTTCGCCGCATTCTTACCATGCATGTTTCATCTTTACTAAAATTAAAATGAAGTTTATTTTCTTCACAAGGTGTAATTCCCATATCTGCCGGATATCCATTCCATGTTTTCCAGCAAAGAATGCAGAGCTCCCTGGCAATTTCTCCTTCGGCATATAATGCAAAATCAAGCCAGGCGGGTTTTTGCGGCATATCATTGTAGCGATTGGTAATATTGATACCGCCCAGTAATGCAAACCTGGTATCTGCCACAAATACTTTGTGATGCAGCCTTCGGCCAAAATAATAGTTTTTGCTTTTTAAAATGGGTTCAAAAAAACGAAAATGTATACCTGCTGTTTTAAGGGTATTAATAAATTTTGCAGACATCACCTGCGATGCATAACCATCTGCCAGTAAATATACCTGCACATTTCTTAAAGCAGCCTTCTTTAATGCTTCGGCAACCTGTCGGCCAGTTTCATCATCCTCAAAAATGTAGGTTTGCAAATGAATACTTTCCCGGGCCTCGTTTATCATATGAATAAGCAGTCCAAAATATTCAGCACCTCCGTGGATAAGTTTTACTTTATTCTGGCTGCTGTAATGAGAAGCATTATTTTGATGTTGCAGCATACTCAGGTAGTGCTATGTTAAGAACAATATGACGTATCTATTTGTGAATGGTGAATAGTAAATGCCGAAATATTGACCATTCACCATTCACCATTGACCATTCACCTTTTATTAAGCCAAATTAAACTCACATAAAATTAAGCATACTTATTTGACTGTACTGCATTGATTAGTACTTAATGATTTTTATTTTTCCCATTAAAAAAAGTAGTGATTTTATTTACGCTGTTATTAAGTAAACCTTTGTACAGTTCAAAGGTCTTCTGCATTAGTGAGAGGGTTTTCGGTTAAAGAAGAGAAAAAAGTGCAATAAAAAACTGGCTTTTCATTCTCAGGTTCCTGAATTGGCTGTTACTTCTAAAAAATTATTTTTTGCAGGAATGAGGTGCACAGTTGGTTTTATTTACACGGTTTTATTTGCAGCAAAAAAAGTGGGCGAAATCATCTGTTTTACTGACGTTTATCATTGCTAAATTTTACGGATGGGTTTATTTTCATATAAATATCTTGATTGAGAATTGACCCAGCGCCTCTATTTGGGTATTTACTTCAGTATAAATATTTCGACCTTTTATAAAAGCAATGTTAACCTGTTGGACAAAAGTATTGCAAGGATTTTTACCCTTTATTCTTAAAATTATTAGATTATGAAAAAATATTTAGTAGTTTTTGATGCTAATAGTATGTCTACAAGTTCATTAGACTATGCCATACAATTATCGCAATCGGCCAATGCTCATCTTGTAGCAGTTTTTTTAGATGAATTTATCTATGGTACTTATGATTTAAAAAGTGGAATAAAAATGGATAAGGAATTTGAATCAGTAATGAAGGAATTTACTGCAATGGAAATAAAAAAAAGAGCCGATGCAGAACAGCAGTTTCAAAAAGCCTGCACTAAAGCAAACATTCCATTTTCAATTCACAGAGATAAAAAAATAGCCCTTCAGGAACTGAAACATGAAAGTTTGTTTGCCGATCTTATTATTATCAATGCAAATGAAACATTTACAGAATATAAGCAGAATGCGCCAACACCTTTTATGAAAGATTTCTTGGGAGATGTAAAATGCCCGGTACTGGTGGTGCCCAATATTTTTAAATCAATCA
>JBBRFX010000125.1:0-12349 GCA_038241275.1 Chitinophagales bacterium | reverse complement strand
GCATTTTCACTCCTGTTCCACCAATGAATAGTTTGGCCGTTATCGGTTAAAATTTTTGCCAGTGCTGTGCCCCAGCTTCCGCTGCCTAGTATTCCAAATACCATCTTTTGATTTTTGTATCTACATTAAACGTTTCTCGTTATCCGTTTCTCGTTTCTTCGGGTAGAAGAATATTTCAATATCTGAAAGCCCTTTCAAGTTGAAAGAACGAGAAACAAGAAACGAGAAACGTTTATAATCCTAACTTATCTACGGCCAATTGTGCAGCAATATGGCTGGCATCTTTTTTATTGTAGCCCTTTGCCTGTGATACCAGCTCCCCATCTACTGTGGCCCCTATGGTAAATAACCTGCGGCCGTTTTCCATTTTTTCATCCAGTGTTTCAAACTCTAGCGCTTTGCCGTTTTTATTGGCCCATCCGTATAATTTGTTTTTGATATTTATTTCAAGCATTTCCAGGTCGTCTATAAACAGGTAAGGCAGCACAATATATTTTTCTACCCACAACTGCGTTTTTTTATAACCTTTATCCAAAAACACCGCTCCTATCAGCGCTTCCAGCGTATTACCAAAAATCTGGGATATTTTAAGGGCGTTATCAAACTTGTTGTAAAAAGTTATTTTCTTCAATCCCATTTTTAAAGCAATCTCATTTAGCTTTTGACGGTTTACCATTTTGCTGCGCATCTCGGTTAAAAAACCTTCGCCTTTATATGGATATTTTCTAAATAGATAATGTGCTATAATGGAACTTAAAACAGCATCACCCAAAAACTCCAGGCGTTCATTGTTTTCGTCTGCTCCTTCCCGTATGGAGCGGTGGCTGAGTGCAGTTTTGTATAAAGCCACATCACCGGGTGTAAAACCCAGCACGTTATTCAACTGCTTTTTAAAGTCTTTTTTATGAGGCTCCTTGTCGAAAAATGATTTGAAGAATTGCAAAGTAGTAATAAAAAATGTTTAGCCGAAATTAGGGTATTTGGTTGAAACAAGATGAAAGAAATATAATCTGCGCTTAGTTAAAATCAGCAATATACAATCCCTTACAAGTGAGACCTTATAGCTATTGGACAATCATATAGGCATGAAAAAAAATGCAGGTTATAGATAAATTATGCAACGTATTTTTTTATGATAACAGAAGCATTGTGACCACCAAAACCAAAAGTGTTACTTAAAGCAGCATTCACTGTTCTATGCTGTGCCTTGTTAAAAGTAAAATTCAGTTTAGGGTCCAGGTTCGGATCATCAGTAAAATGATTAATAGTAGGAGGTACCACATCTTTAGTGATGGCCATTATACAAGCCAAAGCTTCCAGGGCACCTGCTGCGCCCAGGCAATGCCCGGTCATACTTTTTGTAGAACTGATATTTAGGTCATATGCATGATTACCAAAAACACTTAAAATGGCTTTTGTCTCTGCAATATCTCCCAGTGGTGTAGAAGTTCCATGAACATTGATGTAATCAATATCTTCCGGCCTTAAACCAGCATCTGCCAATGCTACCGTCATTACATTTTTAGCTCCCAATCCTTCCGGGTGTGGCGCTGTAATATGGTGTGCATCTGCTGTAGCACCTCCACCGGCAATTTCGCAATAGATTTTTGCACCACGGGCAAGGGCATGCTCCAGGCTTTCCAGCACAAGTGCTCCCGCACCTTCTCCCATCACAAAACCATCCCTATCCTTATCAAAAGGACGGCTGGCAGTGGCAGGATCATCATTGCGTTCGCTCAAAGCTTTCATAGCATTAAAACCACCTACGCCTGCTGCACTTATTACTGCTTCACTTCCGCCGGTAATAATAATATCAGCTTTGTTAAGTCGTATGTTGTCAAAAGCATCAATAATGGCATTTGTGCTGCTGGCGCATGCACTTACAACGGCATAATTAGGGCCACGAAACCCATGTCGCATTGATATTTGACCTGCAGCAATATCCAAAATCATTTTGGGAATAAAGAAAGGATTGAAACGGGGAGTTCCATCACCGGAGGCAAAGTTTACGACCTCTTCCTGGAAAGTGATGAGCCCGCCAATACCACTGGCAAAGATTACACCTACCCTGTCTGGGTTTACATTTTCCTTTGTAATACCGGCATCTTTTACTGCTTCATCGCTCGCAATCAATGCAAACTGGCAATAACGATCCATTTTACGTGCCTCTTTCCTGTCTAAATATTCAGTGGCATCAAAGTTTTTAACTTCACAGGCAAATTGGGTTTTAAACTTTGTAACGTCAAACTGGCGGATCGTTTCGCATCCACTTACCCCGTTTTCTAAAGCCTGCCAATATTCATCAACAGATTTACCCAATGGAGTGAGGGCGCCCAATCCCGTTATAACAACTCGTTTTAAAGCCATACAATTTGCCTGTGATAATTAAATGTTCTCCGGGCAGAATGCCCTTTGAACGGGATGATTAACTACTTAGCGTTTTCTTCTAAGTATGAAACAGCCTGACCAACAGTAGTGATGGTTTCAGCTTGCTCATCAGGAATAGAAATATTAAATTCTTTTTCAAATTCCATAATTAACTCAACGGTGTCCAAGCTATCGGCACCTAAATCATTAGTAAATGAAGCTTCAGTGGTTACTTCTGCTTCATCAACACCTAATTTGTCAACAATAATCTTTTTTACTCTTGTTGCAACATCTGACATGGTATTAAAATTTAGTTTATACAGCTGCAAAAATATACTTTTTGATGTAATTACAAAGAAATACTCCTCAGGGAATAATTTTCATTTTTTAAAGGGGTTGCAAAGTCTCTGTCTTTTGCCAATTTCATATATTTAATTATTGGCATTTGACTGATTTACAAAAAATGCATTTATGCTAAATAGCTGCTGTAAAAAAAATTGTATATTGTACGGCCTGTTACAGGATAATACTATTGATTAAAAAAATATTACAATGGGATTAAAGCAAATAGACCATGGATCAAAGGAATACAAACAGATTTTACAACTGAGGTACAGCATACTGCGTGAACCATTGGGGCTGGAATTTGATAAAGACGAACTGGAAAAAGAAAAGGATAATATTCACATTGCCGCATTTGAAGATGATGAACTATTGGGTTGCTGTATGCTCACAAAATTTGATAATGATACGCTGCAGTTAAGACAAATGGCAGTGAAAGATAATCAACAAAGAAAAGGAATTGGTGCATCTATTATGGCATTTGCTGAAAATCTTTCTAAAGATAAAGGCTATAAAAAAATCATGATGCACGCCAGGGATACGGCTGTAGGATTTTACGAAAAATTTGGTTACCAAATAAAAAGCGACCCATTCATTGAAGTGAAAGTACCCCATCATGTGATGGAAAAACTGCTCTGATTATTTTTTAATTTTTGCGGTAAAAAATTTTCTTGCCTCGTGCACTTCATCACCATCAAAAGCTTCTTTGGGGATGATAAAAAAAGAGCGGCTGTTAAAATACAGATGAAAAAAATGAGGGCTTTCCATCCAGGTGCTAAAGGAAGCCCATTCCCAGCCACGGCTGCCCCTGTTATTTTCTATAGTAAAATCACTTGCAGATAAAATAGCCCTGAAACGATCTTTAAAAGTAGAGGCTTTTCTGTAAATTATCTGTGGAAGCAGGAACCAGAACAATATCATTAAAACAAACCACAGTGCAGAACTTATTAAAAATGCCAACGGGCTTATCTTTTTAAAAAAGAAAAGCGCAGCCGAAAAAATTGCAAAAACATTTACAAATATCATCAGCAGTTTTATTTCTCTTCGGCTGATAAAATGATAACGCAGGGCCTGGATAACCCGTGCTTTATTGTATGTAAAATAAGATGATACCATGGCGCAAATATAACAGTAACATTTGGTATTGATTATTGGCTGACGCCCTTCAATTCTTTTTCAGATACAGACCATTCGCCCAGCTTTTCTCCCTTAATGCCAACAAAGGAAACCGTCAACTTCCTTTCATTTCTCTTTCCACTCACACTTATCTTTCCAAAATTTTGCGCTTCTACCAGTGTATTGGGCATGCGCAAAGGATTTTTTTCTTCCTCATCTCTAACCCTGCTCACACCGGCAGTGTAGGGCGATATTGTAATATCATACAATGGATGCATGCCGGGCCGCTCCATTTTTATTACTTCGCTATGATGCCGGTCGCCGGTAAAAAATAATACACCGGTTGTTTTGTGTTCACTTAAAAAATCAAGTAATTCATGGTATTCATAACTGTAGTGGTTCATTCCCTCATATTTATTAAGTGTATTTAACACCTGCCCTCCCGTAATTATAATTTTAAAAGTGGCCGTACTGTTAAGCAATGCATTTTTAAGCCACTCCATTTGCATTGCACCCAAATAAGTTTTGGCAGAAGAAGGTTTTCCATTGATGCTGTCAGCAATACCAGGTTCATTTCTAAAATAACGGTCATCTGTCAAAAAGAAATCTACATCGCTAAAAGAGAATTTTGTATAAATGCCTTTGCCCACTTCTCCATAAGAAGGATTGAGTGAATAATTTTTAAAAATATTCCGGCTTTCTTCTTTTAAGATAAAACTCTTGCCGGCATCATTGGGACCATAATCATGATCATCCCAAATAGCATACTGTGGCATGGCAGCCATAAATTGTTGCAATACTTTATGACTTCTGTCACGGGATGCACGGTAATTTAATCCCCACGCAGAACTATAATCTACTTCTCTTGTATACCAGTTATCTCCCATCCAGATATGAAAGTCGGCACCTGTTTTTGCCATGGTTTCAAAAATAGAAGAATCGCCGCCATAAGGCTTGCCGGGCCGATCGTAAACGGGTTCATTAAAATAGGCACAACTACCTGCCAAAAAATTAAAGTCGGGCGCAGGCTTACGATACTGCCATAATTCCTTAGTTGTAAATTTTGTTTCAAACGGGGTAGCCACAGCCTTGCCATCTATTAAAATTGAATATTGATATGTTGTATTTGGTTCAAGCCAGTTTAAATCAATTTTTACCGGATTAAAATCTTTTCGGAGGCTGCCCCCAAAATAAATTGTTTTACTGTTCGCTGGCTTGCCTTTTGGAAAAAATTTTACCGCAACTGCCTTTACAACTGGCGAAACTTCTGCCCACACAGAAGCATTTCGGAGTTCTACATTCCCTGCCCAGGGGCCACTCACCAATGCAGGTTGGGCTGCTGCTTTAAATTGAATAAACAGTACTACCAGGAAATAACTTATAAAATTTCTCATGCATTTTTTTTCTGCAAATTACCACTTTATCAATTTGCCAGCCTGCACTAAAAAAGCCGCCTCATATTAGAGGCGGCTGTAATAATATTTTTTGCACAAATTCAACTAAAATGTAAACCCCTGTATCTCATTGCCATCTGCTTTGTAATAAACTACCCGTCCCAGTTCATCAATTTTATAGTCGGGATCTTTTTTATCACCAAAAACCATTTTCTTCATTTCTTTTCCGCTGTTCTTGTCTATCATCATTACGCCTGCATCTTTAGCCATATTGCTGTTTCCAAAATTGGTTAGCATGCTCATAAAATTGTTGGCTTCTTTGGTAGCTTTAAAACGTTTGCTGATAGAGGCAAAGCTACTTGCTGCAGCACCGGCAAAATTAGAAGCATTGGCATTGGCATTTTTAATATCACTATCCAAAGAGGGACTCGTACTTCCGTAATAACCTTTTGCGTAACTTAATTGTGCCGATTGTGCAGCCTGCTGTGCAGCCACCATAGACGAGGCAAGCCCTCCAAGACCACTCATTAATTTACCCCCCATGGTACGACCCGGAGCGGGCTGATAATTATGCCACAATTGCTTTCCGCTTAAATCGTACAACCTTGCGTTTTGATCTGATGTAATTAATATTCCGTTTTCACGAACCTGCAAAGAAGAGGGTTCTTCTTTACCGTTAAAGCTGATGCCTGTTACCCATTCTGCAAGATCTCCTTTTTCAAAATCTACTTTATAAATAATATCATTTGCATACACATACCCAATTCTGCCTGCCGCATTATCTCCCACGCAGTTTTTTACCTGGAAACCTTTCTTCCATGTTTTTTCTCCTGTTTCAAGATCAAGAATGTTTATCTGGTCTTCAGTACGATAGTAAAGGCCTTGGGGTACCAGTTGAAGATCTCTTATTTCCCCTTTAACAGGTAGAGGTTTTTTAGTGATGGATTTACCTTCATCCAGGTTTAAGATGCTGATAAAATTTGTGCCCTGGTCTCTTGCGGTTGCCAGTATCAATTTATTGCCAGCGAGTTTATACGCAAGGATATCGCCCTGCAAATCTATATCACTGTCCCATTTCTGGTTACCGGTAGCCATATCAAGGCATAACAAAGAAGCACGATTTTTTTTGGCTGCGCCCGATTTTTTTATTTTACCTATCAGGCCACCTCCTTTATCATTTTGTTTCGCAATATCTTCCTGCGTTTTTTCAGCCGTAGCCACTAGCATACCACGTGTATCATACAGGATATTAGTAACAGGAGACGGTAGTTCTACTCTTTGCCAAACCTCTTTACCATCACTGGTATTAAAAGCCGTTAGAATATCCTGGTTCCAGAAATAAACAATGTTCTCATTATCTTTCTGAAAAAAATCTGCCGATGTGATGGTGGCCTGTTCATTGGCTCCCTTGTCTATACCCTTCCCAAATTTTGGCACTTTTAGCATACCGCCTAAACCCTTTTTTTCTTCTTTGGGTGGCGCCATTACCGGTAGATCACTCTTCATATCTACACTATACAACACTTCGCCTGTCTGTTTATTTAGTTTATAAATGTTGCGGTTAGTGGCAATAAAAATCCCCTGCCCTGTTTCACCCGCTTCTGAAACAATTTGTTCAGAATTTTTTTCAAATAATTTTGATTGTTCCCAAATCTTTTCGCCGTTTGCCAGGCTCACCATCATGAGCGTAGGCTTACCCGTGCTGCCTGTACCATAAAACAATACAGCATTGTTTTTCATCAAATGAATTCGTTTGGTAATGGCAGTAAGGCCCAGTTCACGGCTGTTGGCAATAATTTTTCCTGTAGCTACATCTACAATGTTGTTAGAAGATTTGAATAAACCTCTTTTTGCCAAAACGATATAAGGCGTTCCTTCTATGGGATCGTAATTTTCTTCCTGTATGTTTTCAATCTTATCAATTTTCCAAAGTTCTTTTCCATCAGCCGGGTTTACGCCATACAAGCCGTCGTTGGTACCTACTACCAATATACCTGCATCAGTAACTTTATACCAGTTGATTTTTGACGGAAAGTTTTTTGTCCAGTCAGTAGCCTTTTGTGCATTTACAAAAAAGGATATAAGCACAAAGCTTGCGGCAAAAAGTAGCTTATTCATGATCTGCTTTTATATTTTATTGAAAACATAAAAGTAGATTTTACAAACGCCCTGCCTATACCTTGAGCAGGGTATATTTAACTACTGCAGCTTTTCATTTTCTTTGTGCCGGGTACCATCCCGAATAGTTTTTTTTTCAAAATTCTTTTGCAATGCATCCGTAAGGTTAACGCCTGTTTGATTGGCAAGGCAAATAAGTACCCAAAGCACATCCGCCATCTCATCTGCCATTTCTTTTCCTTTATCAGATTCTTTAAAAGATTGATCCCCGTATTGCCTCACCATTAATCTTGATAGCTCGCCTACCTCTTCCATCAATATTCCAAGATTTGTTAACTCAGAAAAATATTTTACGCCCACTGTTTTTATCCAATCATCCACCTGGGCCTGGGCCTGCTTTAAAGTAATATCAGTCATATTTTAAATTTATATCTTAAAGATCATTTAATAATTGCCTTTTAAAAAAACTGTGGTATCCATTGTTTCTATTCCCTGTGCTTGCTATCTATGTAAATTGTTACCGGCCCGTCATTTACCAATGCCACTTTCATATCAGCACCAAACGTTCCTGTAAATATTTTTTTACCCAAATCTTTTTCTAATTGAAGAATAAGATTTTCATATAGCGGAACAGCCACTTGTGGTTTGCTGGCTTTAATGTAACTGGGCCTGTTACCCTTTTTAGCAGATGCCTGTAGCGTAAACTGGCTGATGAGTAAAATATCTCCATCATTATCCTTTACAGAAATATTAGGCACATGATTGTTGTCATCAAATATGCGCAGGTTCACCATTTTGTTGCTGAGCCATTCTATATCTGCATCATTATCTGCATCTTCAATACCAACCAATACGAGCAATCCACTTTTGATGGATGCTTTTAATTTTTCATCAATCATTACCGATGCTGATAATACTCTTTGTATAACTACTCTCATAAACCGTTTTAAAAATATTTGACTAAAGGTACTAAGCGCAATTTTGTATGAACTCATTTCCTGAAACAGGTTAAAAACCGGATAAAGACATTTAATTGTTTAAAACCTATCCACATTTACAACAAATTTTTAGCAATAAAAAATTAATTATTTTTAAAATATTATAAAATCGCTGCAAAATCAGCCTGCTGCCCGTTTGATTAAATATCCCCATTTTTTGTCCACATCCTGTTAATATTTCCATTTCCGAATGTTGGGTTACAAGAGATATTTTCGTTGTCCTGCGGTTTTCTAAAACCCCGTTTGCCTTACTAACAAAAAACAACATGACTATGTCAACAAAAAAATCAATAGCAAAAGCCCTAAGCTTCACACGTCAGTTCACAAAAGAAGGTGTGAGTCCATTTGATATGTTTGAATATGATTACCGGGTATCGGTTATTAAAAACCCATCCGGAGAAATTGTATTTCAAATGGACAATGTAGAAGTTCCCAGGCAGTGGAGCCAGATAGCTACAGATATATTGGCACAAAAATATTTTAGAAAAGCAGGAGTACCACAACCGGATGGTACCACAGGCAGAGAAAAAAGCAGCAAAGAAGTGGCACATCGTATGGCGCATTGCTGGAGGGTATGGGGCGAGCGTTACAATTATTTTAAAAGTAAAAACGATGCTCAGATATTTTATGACGAGTTGGTGTACTCCATACTCAACCAGGCTTGTGTTCCCAACAGTCCACAATGGTTCAATACAGGACTACACGAAGTATATGGCATCACCGGCAAACCACAGGGACACTATTATGTAGATCAAACAGATGGAATGCTTAAAAAATCTACCAGTGCATATGAGCGCCCTCAGCCACATGCCTGTTTTATTTTGAGTGTAGATGATGACCTTGTAAACGATGGCGGTATCATGGACCTTTGGGTAAGGGAAGCAAGAATATTTAAATATGGCAGTGGTGTGGGCACCAACTACAGCAGCATCCGTGGCGAAAATGAAAAGTTAAGTGGTGGAGGAACCAGCAGCGGGCTAATGAGTTTTTTAAAAATTGGAGACCGTGCAGCAGGTGCTATCAAAAGCGGCGGTACTACCAGGCGTGCAGCCAAAATGGTTTGCCTTGATATGGATCACCCGGAAATTGTAGAATTTGTAAACTGGAAAGTGGGGGAAGAGAAAAAAGTAGCCGCATTAATTGCTGCTGGTTACCCCAGCGATTATGAAGGTGAAGCCTATCGTACCGTTAGCGGACAAAACAGCAACAACTCCGTTCGTGTACCTAACAGTTTCTTTAAAACACTGGATGAAGATGGTGACTGGGAATTGAAAGCAAGAAGTGACGGGCATACCATGAAAACAATCAAAGCAAAAGAATTATGGGAACAGATAAATTATGCAGCATGGCGTTGCGCTGATCCGGGAACACAATATGATACCACTATTAATGAATGGCATACCTGCCCCGAAGGTGGACCGATAAGAGCAAGTAACCCTTGCAGTGAGTATATGTTTTTAGATAATACAGCCTGCAACCTTGCCAGCGTAAACCTTCGCCGTTTCTTTAATGAAGACAATAATATTTTTGATGTAGAAGGATTTGAACATACCTGCCGCCTGTGGACAGTAGTGCTGGAAATATCTGTATTGATGGCACAATTTCCCAGCAAGGAAGTAGCACAATTATCTTATGATTACAGAACATTAGGATTGGGTTATGCCAACCTCGGTTCGATGCTGATGGTAAGCGGTATTGCTTACGACAGTGAAGAAGCAAGAGGAATTGCCGGTGCTATTACTGCAATCATGACCGGGGTAGCTTATACCACTTCTGCAGAAATGGCGGGCTTCCTTGGTGCATTTGATAAATATGAACTGAACAAGGAACACATGCTGCGTGTAATGCGCAACCATCGTGCTGCTGCTTACGATGCCATGGATGCTTATGAAGGATTGGAAATAAAACCTCATGGCATCAATGCTAAATATTGCCCTGACTATTTATTAACAGCCGCTACAAAGGCATGGGACAGTGCTGTGCAACAGGGAGAAAAATTTGGTTACCGCAATGCACAAACTACGGTGATTGCACCTACGGGTACCATCGGCCTTGTAATGGATTGCGACACCACAGGAGTAGAACCCGATTTTGCTTTGGTGAAATTTAAAAAATTAAGTGGCGGTGGATATTTCAAAATTATCAACCAAAGTGTACCACAGGCTTTGCGCAATTTAAAGTACAGCGAAAAAGAATTATTAGAAATTGTAAACTACGCAAAAGGTCATGCCACTTTAAAAGGCGCTCCATACATCAATGAGATTTCTTTAAGTGAAAAAGGATTTTTACCCAATGAAATTGAAAAGCTGAATGCAGCCATGGCAAGTGCATTTGAAATAGGATTTGTATTTAATGTTTTCACTTTGGGCGAAGCCTGTATGCAAAGACTGGGCTTTACACCCGAACAATATGGTGATTTTGAATGGAGCCTTTTAGAAGCATTGTGCTTTACGGATGAGCAAATAGAAGCGGCTAACATTTATATATGTGGCACCATGACGGTAGAGGGTGCTCCCTATTTAAAAGATGAGCATCTTTCTGTATTTGACTGTGCCAATAAATGTGGCCATACCGGGCAACGTTTTATTCATGCACACGGGCATATTCGTATGATGGCTGCAGCACAACCTTTTTTAAGTGGAGCCATTAGTAAAACCATCAACCTGCCCAATGAGGCAGAAATAGAAGAGATAGCAGACGCTTACAGGCTGAGCTGGGAACTGGGTTTAAAAGCGTGTGCCCTTTACCGTGATGGCAGCAAAATGAGTCAACCACTCAGCAATAAATCTGATAAGAAGAAAAAAACAGAAGAAGAAACCGAAGAAGTTTCAGCAGAAACAGCAACCGCAGCAGATGCTCCGTCTGCATTGGTAGATATGTCTAAACTAACCATTGAAGATTTGCTGGAAGAAATGAACAGGCGTGTGCAAAGCAGTGCAGATACTGCACTGAAACGTCAACTGGCGATGATTGTAGAGCGCAGGGCACTACCGGCCAAGCGCAGGGGCTTTACACAAAAAGCAAAAATAAACGGCCAGGCATTATTCCTCCGCACCGGCGAATACAACGACGGCACTTTAGGAGAAATCTTTATTGATATGGCCAAAGAAGGTGCTACCATGCGTAGTATGCTCAACTGTTTTGCAATAGCCATTTCCATCGGCCTGCAGTATGGTGTGCCACTGGAAGAATATGTAGAGAAATTTATTTTTACCCGCTTTGAACCAGCCGGTATGGTAGAACATCCCAACATTAAAACCACTACCTCTATCATCGACTTTATGTTCCGTTCATTAGCGTACGAATACCTGGGAAGGAATGATCTGGTTCATGTATTGGACAAACCAGAAGTACAAAACACCGGCACCGAAGACTGGGATATTAATTCTCCAACCATTGGCGACAGGAAGCCGGATCTGAGCGAAGTAAGGGTATTAGGCGGCGCTGCCAATCCTGCTCCCGCACCTGCAGTAAAACCTTATAAGGCTGCTTATGCTGCCAAATCATCTACCATGGGTATGAGTGCTTCCAATGCCGCTGCAAAAAATATGCAGAGCGATGCACCAGCCTGTAATGTATGCGGGCACATCACTGTTCGCAGTGGTACCTGTTATAAGTGTTTGAATTGCGGGAATAGTTTGGGGTGTAGTTAATTGCCCCTAAATCCCCTAAAGGGGACTTGCGAAGATTATTAGATATTAGCCACCAGTTTAAAAGCTGGTGGCTTTTTTTGTATGCGAAAGTGATTGGCCGGCCTTTAATATTTAAGCAGCATTTGAATTATATTTGTATATGAAATTTTGATTATGGCCATACAGGAACTAACCATTGATAAAAAGAAATATGTTTTGCTATCGGCCAAGGAGTATGCAAGTATGCAACAGGATATTAAGGATTTAAAAAAAGTTTTTAGCCGCAGGAATGAATCAGAGGCAGAGGCAAAAATATTTTTTAAAAGGCTGGCTGATAAAAAGAAATCAGTGAAACAATCGTAATGGGTTATACTGCATTAAT
>JBBRFX010000124.1:0-12523 GCA_038241275.1 Chitinophagales bacterium | reverse complement strand
GGTAGGAGTATTGAAACCAAAGCCTAAATCGTTCCACCCGCCACGGCCTCTTGCACCCTGTCCATTGCTGTACAGAGGGCTTACCGCATTTTCATCTGCATTTACGCCTGTTTGTACTTCAAAGATAGATTCACTGTTATTATTCCCCCCTTGACCACCTGCAGATTTTTCTCTGAATATAAGGTTGTAATCTGTTACCAAAGAATACCTGTTGGAGGTGATGACAGAATCGGTTAAGTCAAAAACTTTCTGCCAGTTTTTTTGATACAAATAAACTTTTGCCAGAAAAGCCTGAGCCGCCCCTTTATTAGCCCTGCCCGTTTGGGTAGTGTTTTCGCCCTTTAGAGGAAGATTATTTGCAGCAAACTGCAAATCATCTATAATGGCAGCATAAATTTCTGCCACAGGTGCCCGGGTATTTAAGGCATCGCTGTTTCCTTCGCTGGGCAGGGGTACTGATATAATTTTGGGAACAGCTCCGAAGAAACGTACCATGTTGAAATAATAAACCCCCCTTAAAAACCTTGCTTCGCCCAACAACCTGTTTTTAGCATTGGTTTCAATGCTGCTTTTGTTCAGGACGTCAATGGCTTTATTAGCAGCTACAATGCCGCTAAAGTGCCCACTCCAGATATTGTCGAAAATAAAATTGGTGGGTGTGTGAGTAAAATTGTCTATCTCACCTAAGGGAGAAAAGTCTCCCGGCGTGCTGCCTTTATCGGCATCATCGCTGGCCACATCGTTGGTCACCGCCCATAAAAACCCCACCGTGGTTTTGCCAAAGCCACCCAGGTAAAGCGTATTGTAAACGCCGCCAATTAATTTATTGGCTGCAGAAGCATCTGTAAGTGCCAACACTTCTGTGGTTTGTCCCTGGGGCTGTACGTCCAGGAAATCTTTATTGCAACCACTGGCAACCACCGATCCTATTAACAGCGCTGTGATGATATATTTATTTTTCATAATTGATTCTTAAATGATTAAAAAATTAAAACCCAACATTTACGCCAAAGGCAAAAGTTCTGGTAGTAGGATAGATAGAAGACTCTATGCCTCCTGCCAAAGTGTTACCCGAACTTATCTCCGGAGTAAACCCGCTGTACTTGGTAAACGTTGCCAGGTTCTGCACAGTGGCATATACTCTCAGGCTTTCCATTTTTATACGACCAAGAACGCCGCTTCCAAGGGTATAACCAAGTGTAAGGTTATTTATCCTGAAGAAATCTCCCTTCTCTAAGAAATAGGTAGAAGCCGGCAATTCATTCAAGTTGGCTCTTGGTATACCAGTACCGGTATTGTTGGGAGTCCACCTGTTTTTTGCTACATCCGTTTCCACATTGTCTCTAAAGTCGCCCCTTGCTGCTTTTTTACCATTGTAAATTTTTCCGCCTGCGGTGCCATATCCATTTACAGACAGGTCAAGGCTTTTATATCCAAGGCTTGCATTTACACCATAGGTAACCTTGGGCTGATATGAACCCTGGAACACACGGTCTTTGGCATCAATCACTTTGTTGCCATCTACATCCCTGTAAATAAGATCGCCGGGCTTGGCAGAGGGTTGAGCAGAGCCTGCAATTTCCTGGGCAGTTTGAAAAATTCCAATGGCCTCCCAAAGGTAGAAGCTGCCAATCGGTTGCCCGTTGTCAGACAGCGTCGTGGTTCCCTGTCCACCAACACTACCATCAGGTATAGCAGTACCACCATTCAGGTTCTGGATGCGGTTTTTATTAAAAGCCGCATTGGCACCAATACTATAGCTCCAGTCAGTACTCATTTTATCTTTCCAATCTAAGGCCAGTTCTACGCCTTTATTGGTAAAAGTGGCCGCATTGGTTATGTATTCGTCGTCTCCTAAAATGGTAGGTGTTTTAATACGTACCAAAGCATCTTCTGTCTTACGATCATAAACATCCACAGAGCCGGAAAGTTTATTCTGAAGCAGCGCAAAATCAAGACCCAGGTTTACCTCTGTAGTAACCTCCCATCTAATTTGGGGATCAAACAATTGTTCGAGTCTAAAGTTGAGCACTTCTGTACCATTAAAAAAGTAAGGAAGGTTTGGAGTAGCCAGCGCAGTAAAGGCATTGCTGGGAATACCATCGTTACCTACCTTACCATAACTGGCCCTTAGTTTTAAATTATCAAAAGTTTTTTGGTCATCCATAAAAGATTCGCTGCTAATGGCCCAACCTATACCCACAGAAGGGAAAAAGCCCCACCTGTTATCTTTGGGTAAGCGGCTGGTGCCATCATATCTTCCTGTTGCAGTTAAAAAATATTTGTCTTTATAATTATAATTTAAACGTGACAAGTAAGAGTTACGTGTAGACTTATCTCCACCATTAAAATTGGTAGCTCCCAGCGTTGCACCGGCGTTTAAATACCATTGGTCCTCATCTTCGGGAACATCAATTCTTGAACCTCCAATTTCGTTGAACTTGATTTGTTCTGCCGTAGTACCAACCAATAAACTAAAACTGTGGTCGCCAAATTTCTTAGCCATGGTAGCTGTGTTGTCCCAAACCCAGCGGTTGCCCTGAACTTCTGTTACAGTAAGGCGGCTGTTGGGTCTTACCTGATTGCTACCAGAAGTGGTAAATACATTATCTGGCCCCTGGTTGGCATATTTAAAACCATACAAAACACTTCTAAAATTATTCTTATCTATACCATAACTTGAGCGAAGCGTAAGCCAGGTAAGCGGTTTAAATTCTGCTACCAGGTTTGCCTGGAAGCGGTCTCCAATGCCGGAATTGTTATTTTTATCCTGGTCTAATATGGGGTTACCTACGTTGTTAGAAAGAGAGGTGTTGCCATATAATCCATTTAATTTAGCCGGCACGTAAGGTGCTGCACGGTAAGCAACGTTAAACGCACCAAGGTCCACATTTCTTACATCAGACCGGGCATAAGACAGCAGTGTAGATACTTTAAACTTGCTGGTGATTTTATAATCATTGTTATTTCTTATAGTGAACCTTTTAAAATCATTTGTCCTTATAATGCCTTCGTCGGTTAACATTCCTGCACTCAAGAAATAATTGATCTTTTCGCTTCCACCCGATAAAGAAAGATTGTGATTTTGAAAAAAGCCGGTTTTTAAAATTTCATCATACCAATCTGTATTGCCCCCATTTAATAATTGTGCCTTGGTTACAATACTGTCACCGCTTCCATAATATACGCTTGCTTCGTTTGCATAGCCGGCATATTGGTTGGCGCCAGCCATATTAACAAGGTTGGATGCTTCCTTAATGCCTAGTGTAGCATCATAGTTGATTTGCATCCTGCCCACTCTTCCTTTTTTAGTGGTAATAAGCACAACGCCATTGGCAGCACGCATACCGTAAATGGCTGTGGCAGATGCATCTTTAAGGATCTCCATACTGGTTATATCTGCAGAGTTAATATTGCGGATATCATCATTAATTACTCCATCTACAACATATAAAGGATTGGCACCTCCTAACATTGTACCTGTTCCTCTAATTCGTATAATTGGCAATGCATTAGGATCGCCGCTGGTAATAACCTGCACACCAGCTACTTTTCCCTGCACCGCCTGTGTGGCGGTAAGTACGGGTTGTTTTGCCAGTTCAGCACCTGAAACAGAAGCAACCGAACCAGTAAGATCTTTTTTACGTGCCGTACCATAACCTACTACTATTACCTGGTCAATAAGTTTTACGGCACTTTTAAGGGTTACATCAATTGTGGTACGTCCACCAACAATTACTTCTTCATCTTCATATCCAACAGAGGAAAACACAAGTGTTGCATCGTCGGGAACATTTAATGCATAAGTTCCATCTGTTCCACTGGATGTACCGGTAGTTGATCCTTTTACCCTAACAGTTACACCAGGTACCGCATCTCCTGACGAGTTGGTGATTTTACCAGTTACCCTAATATCTATTTCATCAGCCTCTACAGATTTAATGGCAACTAAGTTGTTTTCCATTTCAAGATATGTGAGGCTGGTGCCTGCAAATAATTGTTGCAACACATCCTTAATTAATGCGTTGGTAAATGAAACGGATACTTTTTGTTTAAGATCCTTAAGCCTGCTATTGTAGATAAATCTAAAATCCCCCTGCTTTTCTATAGCAGAAAGAACCTTAGTTATTTCTTTGTTATTGGCATTAATGGTGATGGTTTGCGCATTCACTCTGGCCCATGACTGGATTGTGCATACAAACATTAGTACAAGCGTAAGTTTCATAATTAATAATGGCTTTTTTAAAGCTTTGTAAGCTTTAAGAATCGTATAAGCTTTTTTCATACATTTATATTTTAGGAGTATAAATTAGGGAAACCGTATGTTCCGTTTAAGTAGATCGTAAAACGGCTCCCCGATGTAATCTTTACGAAGCGGGGAATACTGTAATATTTCCCGCTTCATTTTTGTTACCTGTTTTATTTAGCCTGAATCAATTTGGTAGTAGTACATAGCAATCGTTTTTGTTTGTTAGTTAGTAAATAAAAACTTTCTCTCCTTCTATTTTGAATTTAAATCCTGTCGAAAACTGTATCGCTTTCATTGCCTGCTCCAGGTTCTCTTTTTCAAACGATCCGTTTAAAAATTTCTCTTCCCAGCGTTTGTTTTTAAATTCGATGCTGACATCATACCATCTTTCCATTTTCTTAGCTACTTCTACAAAAGATTCATCTTCAAAAGAAAGTATGTTTTTGGTCCAGCTCGATTCTATATCTGTTTCTGAGCCTTCTAAATAAGTTAAAGGCTTAATTATTCCCTGTTCCGCTGCCTCGCTCCTTGTTTTTATATTTGCGCTCCTGGCAATTTTTTCTGGTGCATCATTTAGCAGAACCAGTTTTTGATTGGGTTTTAATAAATATTTTTCGGCAGGGTTGTTTTTTAAATAAACTTCTACGATTCCTTTAATGAGACTCGTTTCGGTTGTTTTGTCATCTTTATATGCCTTTACATTAAACCGGGTGCCCAGCACTTTTATGTCCATTTTTGCGGTATGAATGATAAAAGGACGTTTAGCATTTTTTACAACGTCAAAAAAAGCTTCGCCGGTTAAATTTACTTCCCGTAAATCGCCCTTTTCAAAGTCTTTGTTATAAGTGATTTTGCTGCCAGAATTAAGCCAAACGTTAGAGCCATCGGGTAATAAAAGTTTGGTGCGGGAGCCGTTTTGGGTTAATACTTGTACAGGAATAATTGGTTTTTGTGCAACCGTTGTGTCCTGTTTTTGTTTAATCAACAACCAGGAACTGATCATTACTATAACAAACATGGCTGAAATAATGAATTTTTTAAACGGAGCAACTCCTTTCTTACCGGAAGGTAAATCTGCTTCCTGTTCGTTTAAACCTTGTTCTTCATCAGTTAAATAAATGCCTTTTGATTTCATCCTTTCCAGGTGAAGGAAATAAGTAGCTTGTAAAAATTCATTGTCAGTATTGGGATTGGAGTACCAAAAATCGCTTATTTCCTCTATAATTTTATCTGCTTCATGAGCATTACCAAGCAGCAACAGTAATTCATCCAGCTCTGTTTGAGTGGCTTCACCCGACAATTTGCGGGTTAATAATATCCAAATACGATCATTATTCATTGCGTAACAATAGTAGAGATTAAAACAATAAAAATCCCCTAAGTCAGGGTTTGTTTTTTTTAAATGGAGAAAAATTGAGGGCCATGGCAATCTTTTTTAAAGCAATAGAAAGTTGGTGGTCGATTGTTTTTATGCTAAGGTCCAGCAATTGGGCAATTTCTTTATATTTCAGGCGGTCTTCTTTGGCTAATTTATAAATGAGCTGGCAGGATGGAGGTAGTTGTTTTACAGCATGGGCAACTTTTGCCTGCAATTCATGCAGTTCTGTAGATTCTTCGGGATTACCATATTCAGAAATAAATTCTACATGAAGTTCATCCAGACAGAATTTAGCAAATTTATTTTCCTGTTTTAATTTGTTGATAGCCGCATTTTTAGCTGCCACAAAAAGATACAATCTAAGATTTTCTATTTCCATCAGTTTCTCTCTTCTCACCCACACATCCAGCAATAAATCGGATGCTATTTCTTCAGCCAATACCCTCGACTTAACGATGGAGAATGCAAAATTTTGAAGGGAAGGAAATAGATAAAAAAAAAGTGTTTTATAGGCAGTCTGATCTTCGTATACAGCAATTTGGTACTGTATTTCTTTAATTTTTACATCAAAGTTTTGATTATGTAGTAAGGACATGTGCAATCAATCTGTAAATAAAAATACTATAATAAAACCGGCTTTAAAAGTAAAAATTAAATTTTAAAGATATATCCAATAATAGTTCGTCATTAAATCAGGTAAGTTATACTACCTTAAACCCATTATTTTTGAATCAACATTTATTATTGAGGGAGTTTTGTAAAAATAATTTGTAAAGAAAAGTTGTAAACCGATTTTTAAAAGAAAAAAATGTTTGATAAGATGAATTTGTTGAATGACTTTTTGGGGAGACAAAAAAATATTACGTTATGCTGCCTGATCCTGTGTAGCAGTATTGTAAATGCTCAAACACCTGATTTTTCATCAAGGGTAAATCCATTTATTGGCACCGGCGGCCATGGCCATACTTACCCCGGTGCCAGTATGCCATTTGGTATGATGCAGTTGAGCCCCGATACCAGGCTGGAAGGTTGGGATGGCTGTAGTGGCTATCATTACTCCGATTCTCTGATTTATGGGTTTTCGCACACGCACCTGAGCGGCACCGGCATTGCAGATTATTGTGATATTTTATTAATGCCCTTTACCGGTGATGTACAATGGAAAAACAGCGTTTATGCCTCACCGTTTTCTCATAAAAATGAAAAAGCCAGCCCGGGGTTTTATGAAGTATTGCTTGATAAACATAATATAAAAGTATCCCTCACAACATCTGTTCGCAGCGGGATGCATCAATATCGTTTTCCGGTAAATACTAACGAAGGAAAAGTTTTGCTTGATTTAAAACACAGGGATGAAGTGTTGGAATCTTCTTTTGCAGTTGTAAACGATTATGAAGTAAAAGGAATGCGCCGCAGTAAATCATGGGCCAGCAACCAGGTGGTTTATTTTTATATAAAATTTGAAAAGCCCATTAAAGCATTTGGGATTGCTGAAAATGATGTTTTGCAAAAGGGTTTAAAAATGGCCACAGGCAAAAACATTAAAACTTATTTTTCTTTTGATTTGGGTACTGATAAAACCGTTCAAATAAAAATTGGCATATCGGGGGTAAGTGAACAAAATGCCAAACAAAACCTGGAAGCAGAGATACCAGCATGGGATTTTGAAAAAGTAAAAAAAGATGCTGCCAACGCATGGAACAAAGAGTTGGGTAAAATAGAAGTGAAGGGTGGAAGCAAAGATGAACAAATTGTTTTTTATACAGCGCTGTATCATGCTTCTTTAAACCCTAATGTGTATACCGATATAAACGGCGACTTTAGGGGCACAGATGGAAAAGTGCACAAAGCAGCAGGGTTTACCAACTACAGTGTTTTTTCTTTATGGGATACTTACCGGGCATTGCATCCGCTGATGACGATCATTAACAGGGAGCGAACCAATGACTGGATCAATACTTTTTTGGCACAATATAAATACGGAGGAATGCTGCCCGTGTGGGAGCTAAGTGGTAATGAAACTTTTTGTATGATAGGCTATCATTCGGTGCCTGTTATTGTGGATGGGTATCAAAAAGGCATTAAAAATTTTGATACAAAAGTGGCGCTAAAAGCCATGACAGATTATGCTGAAAGTGATCGTTTTGGATTGAAGGATTACAGGCAAAAAGGTTTTATAAGTAATGACAAAGATCATGAAAGTGCTTCTAAAACGATGGAATACGCTTATGATGACTGGTGTATTGCACAGTTTGCAAAAGCTACCGGCAACGATGCTGTTTATAAAAAATATATGCTTAGGGCGCAGCAATATAAAAATTTATTTGATGCTGCTGCCGGCCATATCCGTGGCAAAGTGCAGGGGTTTTGGTACAGCCCGTTTAAAGCTACTGAAGTAAATAATTTTTATACCGAAGGCAATTCCTGGCATTATACTTTTGCTGCACCCCAGGATATTAGCGGTATGATAAAATTGTATGGCAGTAAAGAAAAATTTGCAAAAAAAGTGGATGAACTTTTTACTACCAATGAAGCATTGAGTGGCAGGGAACAGGCGGATGTAACGGGCCTCATAGGCCAGTATGCACAAGGCAATGAACCCAGTCATCATATGGCTTACCTGTTTAATTATGCAGGTATGCCGTGGCGCACACAGGAACTGGTAAATAAAATTTGTAAGGAGTTTTATAAGAATGACCCTGATGGTTTGATTGGCAATGAAGATTGTGGACAAATGAGTGCATGGTATATTTTCAGTGCCATGGGCTTCTATCCTGTTACGCCGGCATCGGGTCAATATGCATTGGGCAGCCCGGTGTTTGATGAGATTAAGATGCACCTGGAAAATGGAAAAACATTTACCATTAAAGCCAATAACATTTCAACCCAAAACAAATATGTAAATAGCATGCTATTGAATGGAAAGATATGGACGGCAACGTTCATCAATCATGAAGCGATTGCAAATGGTGGCTCCCTTGTCTTTAATATGATTGATAAACCAAATAAAGCAATGGGCACCAGGCAGCAGGATATGCCGGCAACAAGTATCAATGATAATGAATTTGTGGCCGTACCTTATTTTAACATGCAAAGCAATAAAATAAAAGATAGCCTGCGGGTAGTAATGGCCAGTATTGATAAAGATGCTAAAATTTATTACTACATAAATGGAAAAGTTGAACCACTAACTAATTTTGTTGTTTACAAACAGCCAGTAATTTTAACCGATGCAACCAATATAAGTTTTTTTGCAGAAAAGGGCGGATATAAAAGCCCGGTAGTTACTCAGCAGTTTTATAAAGTGGTTACAGACAGAACGATTTCTATTAAAAGCGAAGTGCATCCCATGTATAGCGCAGGTGGTGCCGATGCTTTAATTGACGGCATCGTGGGAACAGTTAACTGGAAGACCGGTGAATGGCAAAGTTATTTTGCCAAAGATTTTGAAGCGGTGATAACATTTAAAAAACAGCAGGAATTTAGTTATATGGGTATTCATGTATTGCAGGATGTGAGCCCATGGATTATTTATCCAAAAGAAGTGATGTTTGAAATTAGTGAGGATGGAATTACATATAAGCCGTTAGTAAGGTTAGCCAATAATTTTGCGAAGGAAGAAAAAGAGCCACAGGTGCAGCTACTGGGTGCTGCTGTAAAAGCTACCGGTAAGTATATTCGCATTAAAGCCATCAATGGTGGCATTTTGCCTGCCTGGCATGAAAGTGCAGGACAACCCAGTCATTTATTTATTGATGAAATATTAATTAAATAAGCAAAAAAAAATGCCACTCCTGAAAACAGGAAGTGACACTTTTTTTATGAAGAAGAGACTTAAGAAAAATTTATTGATAAACTTATTGCTTTATTATTTTTTCTGCTATTATTTGGCTGTTTGTATTTAATCGTAATAAATAAATACCAGAAGCAAGCTGCTCTCCGGAAATATAAAACTGATTGTTTCCTTCTTTTACAATAAATGATTGTTGTTTTATCAGTTGTCCTTTTGTATTAAGAATAGTGCACACTATTTTTTCGTTTATCCTGCTTTCATATTGTATGGTAAGCATTGATACAAATGGGTTGGGGCTTATTAAAACAATTCGGTTTTGCTGAGGAGCATTTTGCTTTAGCTGAATAATATTGCTGTATTTAAAGCGCCCATCTATATCTATCATTTTTAACCTGTAATAAAAAACGGTTCCTGTTGGCAGAAAGCGATCTGTAAAATCATAATTGATCACAGCCTGTGCCCTTACCGATCCTGTGCTGATGAAGCTGTTTCCGTTAGTGCTTCTTTCTATTTCGTAGCTGGATAAATTCATTTCATTTTGTACCACCCAGGTAAGCTCAGCAGTTTTGTTTACCAGCCTGCCACTGAAACTTAGCAGGGTGACCGGTACCGGGCCGGCAAGCGTATTGGCCAGAACAAAATCGCTAAAACTGCTAAATGATAAACTTTGTATAGTGCCGGTTGTTGGGCCCGAGGCCGTACCGCCAAGATCTATCCATGCGCCGGCTCCATTATCTTTTGCAATTTTTAAAATGGTATGATCCTGCACCGCATCATCTGCTCCGTATGGCAATGTGATAGTAAAGTCACGAAGATTTACCGCATTGTTAATGGCAGATACCTGGTAATATCTAATTGTAGAAACATTGTTTATTGTAACAGGTAAAGTACGGTTTGGAGCTGCGCCAGGAATCATTTCGGCCTGCAACAATGCAGAGCTTTCTCCATCAGAATTGTTGGCAGTTAAAATCAACGGGCGATACGCCCCATTTTTACCAATTGGGATGGTAAAGTTCATACCTGATGTGCCAATAAACCGCAGCACACCATTTACATAAGAGCCTGCATTACCAGTTGATGAATTTTCTAAAATAAGTGTATTGTTGGCAGATGTATTGATGAGGCCGTTGGTTAATTGCAGGCTACCAACTTTATGAAAGCCCTGCACGGTAAGGCCTGCGGTATTGCTCATAGTAAGTTTTGTGATGCTGCTGGCAGTAGCAGTTGCATTAATGAGTTGCTGTGGCGTAGTGCCATTCACCATTAATTCATCTACAGTTATTGATCCTTCATTTTGGAGATTACCTTGCAATTCAATTTTGCCACTTCCAAACAGAGCACTACTGCTGGCCAATTGTAACGTTCCGCCTGTTTGCACAATTAATTCTGTGGAAGGTTTTACTTTGTACAAATCAAATGAACCGCTGCCATTTACATTTACTTTTCCTGTAGCCGTTATTACCACATCATCTATTTGCAATGGTTGATCTAAAACAACATCATGGCGAACAGTTATCAGGTCATCGCTTTTTTGGGGCAATCTTGTGGCAGGTGCCCAGGCAGTTGCTGGTGCCGATGTTAGTTTACTTTCCCATATTCCGGTGGTTAGCCAGTTGCCATTGCTGATAGTGCGGAATTCTGATGGCAGCTCGCAGGTTAAACCAGCCAGCCAGCCGGAACTTGAAGAACTGCCTATTGCAAATCTCACCGTTAATACACCATCAGGATTAGAGGCTGTAAATTCTCTTAATGTTGTTCCATTGGATGTATTACTCAACGCTTCTATTCTCGGTGCATTGGCATCTGGACCATCATAAACAAACAGTGTGGCAAAGTTTGCCAGTTGTAAATTATAAATACTCAGTTTAAGTTTAGTGCCAGGTGTTGCCGGTGTAAAGGTGCGGCTAAAGTTGCTGCCTGTTAAACCTGTTGGACCTCCGGCATCATAAAAAGAACTATCGCAAACAGTGAGGGCGGCATTACTGTTTAGCAAAACGCCCGGAGCATACGAAAAAGAAACCGGCGTGCTGTTGCCCACACAACCGGATACCGGGTTGGTAACTCTAACACTATATTGTGAGAAGGAAGAATTATTGAAAGAAAGCGGCAGTTTATCAGAGGTGTTGGCTAGCACTGTTGCGCCCTCCATCCATACATAATCTAACCCACCTTGTTGTGTGTAACTCAGGGTGTCTTTGAATGCATTTCTATGACTCAAAACCGGGCTGGCCGGGCTTATAGACGGAACTACCGGTCCTGGATTTACTACGATCGTTACCTGGTCAGTTGCTGTATTGCCACAAAGGTCTGTAACAGTTATCGTGTAAGTAAATGTGCCTTGAGTAGTAGCAGTAAACTGTGGATTGGCATCATTAGCATTACTCAAATTGGTAGCCGGGCTCCATTGGTATTTATATTCAGGCTTGGCAAAACTCAAAGCATCAATCGCATTAAAAGGTTGTGCAACGCTTCCCCTTAAAGTAGCGGCTCCGGTTGCTTTGTCCAGTACCCATAAACCTTTACCGGAAAAATTACCGCCACCACTACCCAATGGGCTGGTAACGCCAAAATGGTAAAGCGTATTTGTCAAAGGATCTACATCTGCACCTTGTGCAAAACCTGACAAAAAGCCAGTGTTGCCAATGAAGGTAGCAACCCTGCTGTTTTTATCAATGCTGTATAAAGGAGAGGTTACAGTGCCGGATAAACGAAGTGCGTACAACTGTCCACTATTGTCGGCACTCAAACTTATAAACGTGCTGGAGGAAGGGATACCGGTTATATTTCCTAATAAAGTTGCGGACCCTGTAATTCTATTTATCTCATACAATTGATTGTTTACTCCGGAAGTAGCTACTGCAAAAATTTTATCTGTGCTGGCATCATAAGTCATTCCGTTAAAATTTGTCAGACTGGCCGTTGTTGTTACCCCAATGGCAATGGAGGCGCCGGTGGCAGTATCTATTTTCATCAACATTCTATCTAATCGGCTGATCATAAATAAGCCATGTGGTGTGGCCGCCGCACCACTAAAAAAGTTTCCCCCAGCAAAATTGGGAATGAAATTATTGTTGATGATTTTATACTCCAGACTCGGTTGCAG
>JBBRFX010000123.1:0-12590 GCA_038241275.1 Chitinophagales bacterium | reverse complement strand
ATATTGTTCTTATATCAACTATTTTCACGAATTTTGCCGTAAATTCAATTAGTTAAGCGGTTGAGTTTATACTAATTAGTCCCATAATTTATGAATTGTACAATCCTTTCCCGAAGGAGCTTTTTAGCAGCTACCCTTACCGGGATTTTTTTTAGCTTTTTATTGCTCATGTCTTCCTGCCGGCTGACCAAAGAATCGGTTTATTTAAAAACATTGACAAAGGATACCACTATTACCGGGCTGGTAAGCAATGATTTTGAATCTAAGATTCAAAAAGGCGACCAGCTAAGTATTATGGTTACCAGCCTTAGCAGTGCAGAAGACGAACAATTTAATAAAGCGGCAGCGGTGAGCAGCAGTCCGGCCATGAACGGATTTTTGGTGTATCCGGATGGCAAGGTATTATTGCACCGCCTGGGCAGGTATACAGCAGATGGCCTTACCCGAAGGCAACTGGCCACAGCACTGGAAAAAGACCTGTTGCCATTTATGAAAGATCCCATTGTAAATGTGGGTTACCTCAACCATAAAGTAACCATCATTGGAGAAGTGGGCCAAAGCCAGGTATTGGCACTGCCCGAAGAGCAAATGAATATTTTTGATGTACTGGTAAAAAGCGGGGATATTTCCGAAAAAGGCATGAAAGACAAAGTAATGATCATAAGGGAAGAAGGTAATACAAAAACGGTTAAACATTTAAACCTGGAAGATCATGCTATTTTTACTTCACCCTGGTATTATATTAAGCCAAATGATATCATCCTTGTAAAAGCTGATTTTTCCAAAGTGCAAAAAGAAGAACGAAGAAGACAATTACAAACCAACATGGCATTGGTAGCTTCAGGCCTCTCTTTGTTTATTATTATTGTAGACAGAATCATTCGTTAATTTATCCTTTATCACAGCATATATTTATGAGCGAAGAGCAATTTTTTAAAGAAAAACCACAGGCTAATATTCTTGCACAGATAGTGCACCGGTATATGCCTTTCTGGCCGGTTTTTGTACTGCTTACAGCCATTTCTTTAAGCATTGCCTTTATATACTTAAGGGCCCAAACACGCATTTATGTGTCTGCTGCCAAAGTATTATTAAAGGACCCACAAAAAAGCGGCAGCGACAGTAAGGTGTTGGATGCCCTGAATATCAGCAGCGAAAAAAAGATTGTAGAAAATGAGATCATCGTTTTGCGCTCTTCTGCATTAATTCAAAAAGTAGTAAAAGAACTGGACCTTTATACCACGATCTACAATGAAGGCAAAGTGCAAACGGAGGAATTGTATGGCGAAAACAGCCCGCTTACTTTTATAGCCCTAAACAAAGACAGTATCAATGGGGCAGGCAAACATTTTTTTGATATCAACTGGGATAAAAACCAGGTAGAAATCAATGGCCAGCAAATACGTTTTAATGGAATCCTCCGTATGGGCACTACAGATTATCAATTAGTAATCAACCCCACTTATAACCGCAATGTGACGGGTAAAAAATACTTTGCTGTTTTTAATTCATTGGCCGGTGCTGCCGGCGCTATCTCAGGCAGCTTAGGGATATCTCCGCAATCTTATAATTCTACCGTACTGGATCTTAAAATTCAGACACCTGTTCCTTCCCGGGGGCTTGCTATTCTGAAAAAATTATTTGAGATATACAATATAGAAGGTATTGAAGATAAAAACAGGATATCGGTAAGTACCCTTTCATTTATTGACGATCGTTTAAATACGGTGATTGCCCAATTAGACAGCGTGGAAAGAAATATCCAATATTATAAATCCAGCCAGTCTATAACTGACCTCGGAAGCCAGGCTTCGCTGTATTTTAATAATATCAAATCAATGGATCAAAGCAATACCGAACTTGATTTGAAGATGGAGGGCCTTCGGGATGTACAATCTTATATTAACAGCAAGGGAAAACAACCGGGAACAGTACCATCACTTTCACTTGTTAATGATAATACACTCAGCAATTTACTTTCTCAATTATACAGTGCAGAATTTGAACGGGATAAGGCCACTGCTGTAGCAGGTGATAAAAGCGAAACTGTGCTGCTGGCACAGGAAAAAGTGAGCAGGCTCAAAAAAGACATTGCAGAAAATATGGAGACTGTACGCAATAATATTCTCACACAAAAAAACAGTGTAAATGCCGAGATTGCCAAAAACAATAGCCTGCTGAGTGATGTGCCGGAAAAGGAAAGAGGATTGCTCAATATCAGCCGGCAGCAGGCCATTAAAAATAATATCTACAATTTTCTTTTACAAAAAAGAGAAGAAACCGCTATTTCTTCTGCTGCCACCAGTGGCGATCTGCGCATATTGGAAGGTGGGTATTCTTATGGTCCCATCAGCCCCATTGATAAAAACTTTTACCTCACCGGATTCATGATCGGATTGTTGGTGTTCCTTTTATATGTGCAGATTTTTGAACAGTTTAACAACAAAATTTTATTTCGCAGAGAAATTGAAGATAAATCTACGGTGCCCGTTATTGCAGAAATTGTGCAGGCCAAAACCAAGGAACCCGTGGCCATCTCAGAAGGTAAAAGAACCGTTATTGCCGAACAGTTTCGTGCCCTGCGCACCAACCTTGCCTTTATGGGATTTAATGAACAGCACAAAACCTTGTTGGTTACTTCCAGCATCAGTGGCGAGGGAAAAAGTTTTATTGCCATTAACCTTGCCATCAGCTTAACGCTCACCGGCAAAAAAGTAGCCCTGATGGAAATGGATCTGCGTAAACCCAAATTGAGCAGACATTTAAGTGTGCCCAGGGATCCGGGTATATCCAGCTATCTCGTTAATAAATCTTCTATTGAGGATATTATAAAGCCCACCGGGTACAATCATCTTTTTGTAATTCCTGCAGGCCCTATTCCGCCCAATCCTACCGAGCTAATCGGCAGGCCGGAATTTGCCATGATGATGAAAGAGCTGAACGAAAGGTTTGATTATATTATAATAGACACGGCTCCCATCGGCCCTGTAACTGATGCACAGTTATTGGCCCAATATGCTCAAACTACCATTTTTGTGGTGAGGCATAAACATACTCCCAATGTATTCCTGCGTATGATTGAAGGATTGTATCAGGAGAAAAAATTCAATAATATGAGTATCGTTTTTAACGGTATAAAACCAAGGGGTGTATCCATCTTCAATTATGGATTTGGTGGCTATGGCAATGGTTATGGTTATGGTTATGGATACGGATATGGTTATGGATATGGGTATGGCAACGAAGGAAATGGTTATTATACTTCTACAAATAAGGATATGCCGGGGTTCAGAAATTTGTGGGGTGGGGTAAAATGGATGAAGAGGAAGATGAGGGGATAAAAGTGATTTGTGATGTATGATTTGTGATTTGTGATGTATGATTTGTGATGTATGGGATGAATGAGAAATGTTATAGTTTGATAAAGCTTATTTTTTTTGAAAAGTATTAATAATAGGAAAGTTTACTTGTTAGGTTCCGGTTAATGAAGTGAGTGAATTGCCACTCTACCAGGGTCTGTGCTTGTATAGAGTTTTTTACTTTTTACTTTTCACTTTTGACTTTTTGTAATCTTCCTCACCGTTGCAGCAGTTCTGTGACTGAGGAACAGCGAAGCTTTGCAAAGTATGAACGAAGAAAAAAACTGGTACGTTGTATATACCATTCCAAGGTGGGAGAAAAAAGTGGCAGCCATGCTGCTGGATAAGGGGATTGAACATTATTGCCCCCTGAACAGAGTGACTAAACAATGGAGCGACCGCAAAAAAATGGTAATGGAGCCACTGTTTAAAGGATATGTTTTTGTGGCGGTAGAAGAAGCACTTAAATGGGATGTAAAACAAATTGCCGGGATATTAAATTACGTGCATTGGTTGGGTAAACCGGCCGTGGTAAGACAGTTTGAAATAGAAACCATTCAAAAGTTTTTACAGGAATTTGAAGGGGTGGAAGTGTGCAATGCCAGCCTTGAAAAAAAGGACAATGTTATTGTCAGGCAGGGTCTGCTGATGAATTATAAAGGCATTGTAGTAGAGATCATTGGAAATAAGGCAAGGGTAAATATTGAGAGTATGGGGGTGCAGTTGAGTGCGTTGTTTGATACGAAGAATTTGGAGAGGGTCTAAAGAGGTTCAAAAGGTTCAAGGTTAAAGGTTCAAGGTTTTTTTGATTAGTTACTCAGCAATATTTTTAGGGTGGCTTGAACTAAGCATAGTTTCAAAGGTTTCAAAGGTTTCAAAGGTTTCAAAGGTTTCAAAGGTTTCAAAGGTTCAACGTTTGTTAGACGTTTATCAGTAATATTAATTTTCCAGTAAATAGAATTAGCAAATTATCAAATTATCAAATTAGCTAATTATTATAATGTGTAGAATAGCCGGAATCATACAGCAAGGACAGGAGATTAGTGTTACAGAAAACCGGGTGAAGGAAATGTGCGATCTCCTGAAGCATGGCGGGCCGGATGATGAAGGTTTGTACAGCGAGTCATCAAGCAGCCTGGTTTTAGGCAACAGAAGACTCTCCCTGCTGGACCTTACCGCTGCCGGCCATATGCCCATGACCTATGCCGACCGTTATGTAATTACTTACAATGGAGAATTGTATAATCATACCGGCTTGCGGTCTGAGCTCACAGCATTGGGACATGTATTTCGCAGCCATACCGATACCGAAGTGATATTGGCAGCTTTTGCCCAATGGAACAGCCAGAGTTTTGTACGGTTAAAAGGAATGTTTGCTTTTGCCCTTTGGGATAAGTCAGAAAAAGAGTTATACCTGGTAAGGGATCCTGCCGGCATTAAACCACTTTATTATTCTATGCAAAACGGCTCCCTGGTTTTTGCATCAGAAGTGAGGGCATTTAACGTATCGGGGCAAACCTATACAAGTCATCCCTTGTGGCCGGTTATGCTAATGGCATATGGTCATTTGCCGGAACCCATCAGCACGCTTAAAGAAGTACTGCCTTTGCAAAAGGGTTGTTTTCTTCATTACAGACCCGCAACCGGGCAGTATCAGCTACAATCATTTAGCCATTACAGTTATAGCAGCCAGGTGCAGGATGCAGCCACGGCAGAAAAAGAAGTAAGCCGGCTTTTAAAAAAAGCAGTACAGCAACAAATGCTGGCAGATGCACCAGTGGGTGTGTTTTTAAGTGGTGGGCTCGATTCTTCTATTGTGGCTTCATTGGCAGCACAAAACAGTCCATCGGCGCTAAATACTTTATCCATTTATTTTGATGATGACCGATTTTCTGAAAAGAAATACCAGGACATGGTGATTCATCAACTGCAATGTAAACATTCGCAATACCTGTTATCCAAAACCGATTTTTTACAATCCTTTCCCCAGGTGATGGAGGCGATGGACCTGCCCAGTTGTGATGGAGTAAATACCTGGTTTATCAGCAAATATGCCCAGCAACAGGGGCTCAAGGCTGTATTGAGTGGTGTGGGTGGCGATGAATTGTTTGGCGGATATCCATCTTTTAAAAGAATGCCTATTGCTCAATTACTGCAACAACTGCCCGATGCTGCTATAAGCATGGGAAAAAAAAGCAGATTCCGAAAGTTTAGCAGGATGGCCTACCTGCAATTAAACGGTATTAAAGGCCTTTATCTTTTTTTAAGGGGCCATTTTACACCCTGCGAAATAGCACAGCAGCTTGATATGGATGAACAGGAAGTGTGGCAGCAGCTAAAAGAAACACCTCTTTTTATGGATGTAAACCAACTGGAAAGCAGGGATCAGGCTTCCTGGATGGAGTTTAACCTGTTTATGCAAAATCAATTGTTGAGGGATGCAGATGTAATGAGCATGGCCAATAGTATAGAAATAAGGGTTCCTTTACTGGATCACGACCTTATAAAATATACCTTGTCTATTAAGCCATCGGTAAAATACCCGGCATCTTTACCCAAACAATTACTCATCAATTGTTTTAAAGATATCCTTCCTCCTGCTATTTATAACAGGCCCAAAATGGGTTTTACTTTTCCTTTTGATGATTGGCTTAAAGGCAGCGAACTGGTAAAAGACCTGCTGAATAATGATAACCCTGCTAGCGCCCGCAGTTACCAGGCTTTTATAAATGGCGACCTCAAATGGTACCAGTTGATTTCATTGGTGAACATAAGAAGGAGGGGGAGGTAAGTTTTTAAAGGTTTAAGAGGTTTCAAAGGTTTATGAGGTTTCAAAGGTTTATGAGGTTTCAAAGGTTTAATGCGTTTAACGTTTAACGTTTTTTAGGTTTGAAGTTTTTAATGAGGTTCAAAAAATAAAAATGAAAGGTGAAAGGTGAAAAGTGAAAAAAAGTCCAAAAAGGTCAAAAGTATTTCAAATCATAATTCATATATCATAATTCATAAATCATATATCATAATTCATAAATCATAATTAATAATTCCTTCATCTTTGACCAACATCATCTTCCTTACTTTAAAAGTTTTTTCTGCCACGGGTGGTATAGAAAAAGTGTGCCATGTAGCGGGTAAGGCTTTGTATGAAATGAGTTTTACCGGACCGGTTCAAACGCATATCATGAGTATGCATGATCAAACAAAAGATGCAGATGAAAATCCCTATTTTCCTACTGAGATCTTTGAGGGTTTTGGAGCCAAAAAAAGTTTGTTTGTAAAAGCAGCAGTCAGAAAAGGTGCCAAGGCAGATGTGGTAATTCTTAGCCATATTAACCTGTTGCTGGTGGCATGGCTTATAAAAAAGATAAGTCCTAATACCAGGATCTATCTTTTTGCGCATGGGATAGAAATATGGGAACCATTAAAAGGATTTCAAAAAAAAATGATTGGCAGCATCGATTATTTTTTATGTGTGAGCTCTTATACTAAAGATGTCATAGAAAAAAAACATGGATTTGAGGCTAAGTCCTGTATTGTTTTAAACAACTGCCTGGACCCTTATCTTCCACAACCAAAGTCAACGCTTCATAAACCCGAATGGCTTGCAGCTATGGGTTTGCCAAAAGATACAATCCTGCTATTTACCCTTACCCGGCTTGCCAGTAAAGAACGGTACAAAGGATACGATAAAGTATTGGAGGCCCTGGCATTGATTAAAGATCGTTACCCAACCCTGCGTTACCTGTTGGGTGGTAGCTATGATGCTTTGGAAAAAGCATTTGTAGATGCTACAATTCAGCGGCTGGGTTTACAGGATACGGTAATCATTACAGGATATATACCGGATGCAGATCTTGCCAGCTATTTTACCATGGCAGATATATATGTGATGCCAAGTAAAAAAGAAGGATTTGGTATTGTATTTATCGAAGCCATGAATTACGGGCTGCCTGTAATTGCCGGTAATACCGATGGATCGGTGGATGCCTTACTAAACGGTGAGTTGGGATTATTGGTAAATCCTCAAAATGTTAATGAAATAAAAGAGGCTCTTGAAAAAATGATTACCCACCCCGAAGCTTATCAGCCAGACAGAAAAAAACTGATGGAGCATTTTAGTTTTGAAACTTATAAGAGGAAGTTGGAGGGGGTTTTAGAGGTTCAACGTTTAACGTTTAAGGTTTAACGTTGGGGAAAGCCCACTTACCGGCAGACAGGGTTTTAAATGTTTAAGAGGTTTAACGTTTGGCGTTGGGGAAACTCCATTTGCGGTAGGTAGGGTTTGCAGGTTTAAAAAGTTTAAATAATTCGTTTAGATACATAACTAATAAAAAATGAATAATAAGCAAGCAGCAATTGTGGATATAGAAGTAGATAATGAACAATGGGACCAGGTAATAGAACCCCATGGTAAATTATTGGATTTAAATTTAGCCGAAGTATGGCGCTACCGGGATCTGTTATGGCTGTTTGTAAAACGGGATTTTACGGCACAGTATAAACAAACCATCCTCGGTCCGCTGTGGCATTTTATACAACCGGTTTTTACTACCATAGTGTTTCTAATGGTGTTTGGAAAAATTGCAAATATTCCTACAGACGGCATTGAAGCCATTCCATTCTACATGAGTGGCATTGCTATCTGGAATTATTTCAGTTCCTGCCTCACCGCCACCAGCAATACTTTTGTAGCCAATGCAGGCATTTTTGGCAAAGTGTATTTTCCCCGCCTGGTAATACCACTCAGTACTGTGATGAGCAATATCGTAAAATTTGGTATCCAGTTTTTATTGCTCCTGGCAGTAATGTCCTGGTATGGTTATAAAACAGGGCAGTTTCATTTTGGCATCAGTTGGCTGCTTATTCCATTGCTGGTACTAATGATGGCTGGCCTTGGTTTGGGGCTGGGTATCATCATCAGTTCGCTCACTACCAAGTACCGTGATTTTAATGTACTCATTGGTTTTGCTGTGCAGTTGCTCATGTATGCCACACCCATCGCTTATCCCCTTAGTTTTTTAAAAGATAAATCCTATGCCGCATGGATAGCCTGGAACCCGTTAACACCAATTGTGGAAGCTTTTCGCTTTGCGTTGTTTGGAACTGGTACGGTTAATACCGGTGGCTTATTATTTAGCGGAGGATTTATTGTGATCGTACTGTTTTTGGGCATGGTTATTTTTAGTAAGGTGGAGCGGAGTTTTATGGATACGGTGTAGGATTTTTGATTTATGATGTTTGATTTATGATGTTTGATTTATGATATTTGATTTATGATTTATGATTTATGATTTGTGATTTATGATATTTGATTTTTGATATTTGATTTTTGATATTTGATATTTGATTTATGATGTTTGATTTATGATATTTGATATTTGATTTTTGATATACAGTTTGTAGATCAGTGGAAGTATAAATATTTTTTAAAAAAAGGAGCGTTGCTCCTTTTTTTATTTTAGGGTGGTTAAGCTGATTTTATTTTTGCTGAATATGATTGATGGAGCTGATTTGTTTGGGAATTGGGTGGAGTAGGCTTTGAGTAGGCTTTGAGTGGGCTTTGAGTGGGCTTTGAGTGGGATCAGAGCAATCGGCTTGAGTGAATGGGCGTTAAACGAAAGTGTGCTTTGTTCCAATGGCCGCAAATACGCAGAATGCCGGCTCATTTTAAAGCGACAGAACAGGGATGTAAAATTAATATATTACGAAAAAGGTTAGATTGAACAAAATGCTGCAGCCAATAACCATTGCTGTAGGGGGCCGGATTTTTATCCTGGCCCTTTTTATTAGATACCTATAAAACAAGTGCCTCCAAATATTTTCGGGCAAAAAAATAATTATAACAGGCCAGCGTGTTACCAAATAATCAATTTTAATAACTAATACAGGTATCCGTGCTTTTACAAAGCAAATCTTTGTAATTTTATATCATCTTGCAAGCATGTTAATTTATAGCACATATACAAATCCCGCTTTGCTAAAGTTACTTTCAGAAAGTGATGAGCTTGCCTTTACAGAACTCTATAACCGTTTCTGGAAAAAATTATTTACCATTTCTTATAACAGGTTAAAAGAAAAAGAATCTGCAGAAGATATTGTGCATGATGTATTTGCTTCACTATGGAAGAACAGGCATCAAATTGAAATTGCAGCACTTGAGAACTACCTGGCCACCGCTACCAAATATGCGGTGCTTACCAAAATAAAAAGTTTTGAAAGGGAGCGCAGGTATATGAGCAGTTTTGCCACTGCCCCGGTTATAGAAATGCATGTAGAATCTACTCTTCACTATAAACGCCTGTTGGAAATAGTAAAACAGGAAGTAGAAAAACTTCCGGAAAAATGCAGACTTGTCTTTAATTACAGCCGCCAGCAGGGCATGCCTGTAAAAGAAATTGCGAAAGAATTGCATATATCTCCCAAAACTGTGGAAAACCAGTTGAACAAAGCGCTCAAACAAATAAAAATGGCTGCCAGGCCATTCTTAACCTTACTTTCTCTTTTGCCCCTATTGGGCATGCTTTAATTTATTTTTATTTACCGTGGGTGCAAACGGACTGCTGATATACTTATTATTATATTATGCAGATCCCAGAAAATATACTTGCCATTATTGATAAGTACCAGGCCGGTACCGCAAGTGCCGAAGAAAAAAATCTTCTTGAAAAATGGTATCATTCATTTGATGATACTTACGCATCATTAAATATAATGGAGCAGGAATCGGAGCAGGCAATTGCAAATCGTATTAAAGACAGGCTTATTCAAACAATCAGGAGCGAAGAAACCCCTGTGCTGTCATTGGAACGCAGGCGAAAGTGGCAGATACCTGCTGCCGCAGCCATTCTGATGATCCTTTCACTTACCGCATATTATATTTTCAAACCTGTACATAACCAACCGCAGGTAGCCGGCAGTGTACCTGTAAAGAATCTTGGCAATGATATTGCTCCCGGCGGAAATAAAGCATTGCTTACCCTGGCAGATGGTTCTACCATTGTGTTAGACAGCGCCAGCAACGGAACCATCAGCCTGCAGGGCAATATCAAAATACAAAAATTACAAAATGGCCTGTTGGCTTACGAAGTAAACGGAAAAATGCTTACAGAAAATGACGATGCATTTTACAATACCATCAGCACTCCACGGGGAGGGCAGTACCAGGTTACCCTTGCAGATGGTACAGCAGTGTGGTTAAATGCTGCTTCATCTATCCGTTTCCCTGTTGTGTTTACAGGTACTGAAAGAAAAGTTGAAATAACCGGCGAAGCCTATTTTGAAGTAGCCAAAAATGCAGCGATGCCATTTAAAGTAAAGGCAAATAATTCGGAGATAGAAGTACTGGGTACTCATTTTAATGTAAATGCATATAATGATGAAGCCAGTATGAAAACCACCCTGGTGGAAGGATCAGTAAAAGTGTCTTTGATGAACCAGCCTTCCCGGGTTTTAAAACCAGGACAACAATCACGAATTGCCGGCGATGGAAAAATAACGGTATTGGAAAATGCAGATGTAGAAGAGGCCCTGGCATGGAAGAACGGTCGTTTCCAGTTTAACAGTGCTGATTTAAAAAGTATACTTCGCCAGATATCCCGCTGGTATGATGTAGATGTGCTGTACCAGCAAAATGTAAATCTCCATTTTACCGGGCAGCTTACCAGGAATGAATATGCATCTAAAGTATTTGAAAAACTGGCCCTTACCGGCGAAGTGCAATTTAAAGTTGAGGGCAAAAAGATTATTGTAACACCTGTATTAAAATAATAAAACAAGTCACATGAAATACAAAAACCACTTTTTATTTCCAGGCAGCAAAGACGGATAGAATAAAATAGTAAGCTTAATAAAAAACCGGGCTCGTTTGCAGCGAAACCCGGTTCATATCTGAGCTTCTTAATAAAACACATCTCTCCAGACTGCTTATTATTAAACCCAAAATACAAATTTATGTATTTAACAGCTCTTTTTAAATCCAGCTTTGATAAAAGCGGGTTTATAACTAAAACGACCAGGATTATGAAACTTACATTAGTTTTATTAATCGCCGCCACCTTTCAGGTGAGCGCTGAAGGTTACGCTCAAAAAGTAACCCTGAAGGAAAGTAATATCAGCCTTGAAAAAGTGTTTTCGGAAATCCGGAAACAAACAGGCTACCAGTTTTTTTATGCAGATGAAGTACTGCAAACTGCTGAAAAAGTTTCTGTAAACATCAGGAACGGCTCGGTAGAAGATGTACTGAATCATTGTTTCAGAAACCAGCAACTAGCCTACAGCATTACTGAAAATACGATAATAGTAAAAAGGAAATTAAAAATAGACGAACCTGCAACTGCACCCTTACCGCTGTTTTTTGAAATAAAAGGCAGAGTAACGGATGAGCAGGGCAATGCCATTGCCGGCGTAAGTGTAGTAAATGAAAAAAACGGTAATGGAACCTCCACCAATGCCAACGGGGAATTTAGCCTGCAGGCAGAAACCAATGATGTAATCCGCTTTTCATTTGTAGGCAGGGCAGCACAAACCATCCGGGTATCAGCCAATAAAACAGACTATAATATTGTATTGCTGCAAAAAGAAGCAGAAATGCAGGATGTGGTAGTTACTGCCCTGGGTATTAAACGCCAGGAAAGAGGCCTAGGTTACGCAACACAATCGGTAAAAGGAAATACATTACAAACCGTAAAAGGTGTTGACGTTGCTACATCACTTACCGGCAAAATATCCGGTTTAATTGTAAAAAACAGTTCAGAGTTTGCTTCTGCTCCTGATCTTACCATCAGGGGAGAAAGACCTCTTATTGTAATTGATGGTGTGCCTTATGGCAATATGACCCTGCGTGATATTCCTTCAGACGATATTGAAACCATCAACTTTTTAAAAGGTGCCACCGCCTCCGCTTTGTATGGCGAAAGAGGTGGCAGCGGTGCTGTTATGATAACCACTAAAAGAGGTGCCGGCGCTAAAGGGCTGAGCATTTCTTTTAACAGCAGTACTATGTTTACTGCAGGTTATCTTGCTATACCGGAAATGCAATCTACTTACGGAAGGGTGGTAAATACGGCCACAAATACTTATGTGGGCAGTGGTGACGGTTCCTGGGGGCCGGCACTGGAAGGACAAACTGTAAAACAGTGGGATCCCATTTCAAAGACTATTAAGGAAATGCCTTATTCTCCCATTGGTAAAAATAATTTCAAGAATTTTTTAAACCAGGGATATATCATCAACAAT
>JBBRFX010000122.1:0-12706 GCA_038241275.1 Chitinophagales bacterium | reverse complement strand
ATTTCTGCATCTCTGCTGTTGCCTGCACTCACCACTTTATTATTACTTAAAAAGGTTTTATATTCCTGGGTAGCCATTGATTGTAATTCGGTTTCTGAAACCAGGTTTAATTGCTTTCTCCCTGTTACAATATTTTGTGTGCAACTTATAAAAAAAGGGACAAGCAATATTAAAGAGCATATGTGTTTCATTGTTGCAGGTTTTAATTGTTGTGCAAAATAAAATTTTACTGTTTACAAGGTAAGGATATAACAAAACCGGTAAAACGATTATGGACACATAAACCGATGATATTGGTCAGAGCAGGATGCAAAATTAATTATAGTCGAAAAATCCATTTGCCGGCAGGCAGGTATTAGCTTCAATTTGGGATAGACGCCGAATATCAGGCACTGCAAAGCATCCTGCTGATAAATCGGTTCTTGAATATGATTAATGAAAGCGGAAAGTTAGAAGCTGATCAAAACATCCATTGCCAATTGGAGGCTGTTTAACCTGTAACTTTTTATTTGATGATTATTACAGATGAATGCCGGATAGCTCACTTGCTATAATTGGAAAAATTGTATTCTTGAAATGGTTTTTCATATCTGGTTGTGCAATTAGTGAAACATAGCGAATATTGCCCATTGCATCTATTACAAAACTGGCTGGGAAGCCACTATTTAAATTAAGCCGGTAGCAATCCTGCTGTATTATTGTAAAAATATTGTAATGGATATTGTATTTGGTTTTGATGGAATCAATTATTGCTGCTTTCTCAAATGTGAATGAAATAAACTCAAAGTTTTTATTGCCTCTGAATTTCTCAAATAGTTGATTCAGATCTTCCATTTCTGCAATGCAGGGAGCACAGGCAGCAAACCAAAAATTGATAAAATATACTTTTCCTTTTAAGGTAGCATTTGAATAGGCTGTTTCATTTGCAGTTACCGAAAATTGCGGATAAGGTTTTCCTATATAATCACTTTTTCTTTTATTCATAACCTCAATCAACGAGTCTGTATTTATAACTTTTCTAACAGGTTTAGACTGGCCAAAGATGAATGAGGTTGATAAAACCAGGCAGATAAAAAAAGCATGTTTCATGTATAGGGTTTTTATTGGTAATTATTTACAAGCTACAAAAAAATGGAATGGATGAGTCAACTTTGTAATATCAATAGAAATATTTACAAAGGGTTGTTATGGATGTAAGAACTTTTTTATAATCCTGTTTACATCTTACGTAAGTTCAATAAATACCGGGTATAAAAAACCCCACTAAAAAGTGGGGTTTCATTATCAGTATTTTTTATTTATTAGTACCTGTACATTTCAGCCTTAAACGGACCTTCTTTAGATATACCTAAGTATTCTGATTGTGCAGTGGTTAATTCGTCTAATACAACACCAATTTTACCAAGGTGAAGACGGGCAACTTTTTCATCAAGATGCTTAGGCAAAACGTAAACTTTGTTTTCGTATTTGTCTGTATTTAACCAAAGTTCCAGTTGGGCAAGGGTTTGATTGGTAAAGCTGTTGCTCATTACAAAACTTGGATGACCGGTAGCACAACCAAGATTTACCAGGCGACCTTCTGCCAACACGATAATGTCTTTACCTTCGATGGTATATAAATCAACCTGTGGTTTGATGGTGTTTTTGGTTTCGCCATAAGCACCATTTAACCATGCCATATCAATTTCAATATCAAAGTGACCGATATTACAAACAATCGCTTTGTCTTTCATCAAACGGAAATGTGCTTCAGTGATCAGGTCACGACAACCAGATGCGGTAACAATAATGTCTGCTTCTTTAACAGCATCAATCATTTTCTTAACTTCAAAACCGTCCATTGCGGCTTGAAGGGCACAGATAGGATCAATCTCAGTAACAATTACACGGGCGCCTGCACCACGTAAACTTTCTGCACTTCCTTTTCCTACATCACCATATCCACCTACAACTGCAACCTTACCAGCCATCATAACATCGGTAGCACGGCGGATAGAATCTACCAAACTTTCTTTGCAACCATATTTGTTATCAAATTTAGATTTGGTGACAGAGTCGTTTACGTTAATGGCAGGAATAGGCAAAGTGCCTTTAGCCATTCTTTCGTATAAGCGATGTACACCTGTTGTAGTTTCTTCACTCAAGCCTTTGATGCCGGTGATCAACTCAGGGTATTTATCAAATACCATGTTGGTTAAATCACCACCATCATCCAAAATCATATTTAATGGTTTGTCGGCACTGCCAAAGAACAGTGTTTGTTCAATGCACCAGTCAGATTCTTCGTTGGTTTGTCCTTTCCATGCATATACGCCAATACCGGCAGCGGCAATAGCAGCGGCAGCTTGGTCCTGTGTACTGAAAATGTTACAAGAGCTCCATTTTACTTCTGCACCAAGGGCTATTAATGTTTCAATTAACACAGCCGTTTGAATGGTCATGTGCAGGCAACCTGCAATGCGGGCACCTTTTAATGGCTGGCTGGCTCCGTACTCTTCACGAAGACTCATTAAACCGGGCATTTCTGCTTCGGCCAGCATAATTTCTTTGCGGCCCCAATTAGCGAGGCTCATATCTGCTACTTTGTTGGCCAGCGTAAAATCGATGGCATAATTTGCAACTGTTGACATATTTATTATTTTAGATTGCAAATCTACTCTTTGTAGTAGAAAATTCTAAGCGTTTATTTAAATTTGGGAGATAAGTCTTTATTGCTGTACTTTTAAAGGACATATAACCTGTTTGATATGAAAAAAAGCGTTCAAAAAGAACAAATAGCTACCGGCCCCGTGGTTTTGGATAAAAATGACCTGGCCATTTTAAAATTATTACAGGCCAATGCCCGAATTACGGTTAAGGAGATCAGCGAAAAAATTCACCTGAGTACCACACCGGTGCATGAGCGTATTAAAAGGCTGGAACAGAGTGGGGTGATAAAACAATATGTAACCTTATTAGATTACAACAAAGTAAACCTAAGCCTGATGGTGATCTGCTATGTATCCTTAAAGGAGCACAGCAAAACTGCAGGTGTAAAATTTATTAAAACCATCAACGAACTGCAGGAGGTAATTGAATGCTACAGCATCAGCGGCGAATTTGATTTTATGCTAAAAGTCCTTTGCCAGGATATGAATGCCTACTACGATTTTCATGTAAACAAACTGAGCATGATAGAAAATATGGGTAATGTGCAGAGTGTTTTTGTAATGGGGGTGATAAAGGATACGACGCAGGTGATATGAGATTTTTGATGTAGGATTTTTGATGTTTGATGTCTGATTTATCATTTATGATTGATGTCTGATTTATGATGTCTGATTTATGATATGTCTATATCTTCAAAGGTTATTCAACTATTGAACCTTGAACTTTGCCTTATTAATGCTGAAAAACTGGCGATGCAGAATTGCGGCTGTCTTCCTGAAGGGAGTTTATCTGCCGTGGCAGGTGAATGGATGTGTTGGGGGATGCTGATTACTGTCTTGAGTTGAGAGCTGAGTTATATAGTGATGAGTGCCCCCTGCTTTTAAAATGCAATCTGTTTACGTAATTCTGTTTTGGTTGAAGTGCATAACGCCTGCGGCGGGCTTTGTATTTTTTTGCCCGCCCAAAAAAATACAAAAAAGGGCGCCCGCCAATAATTAACCCTAATTGGCGGGAGGAGCCCTGATTTAGCGGGAGTACTACTGTGGTGAATTACATCGGTTCCCTGATGTGGTGCCAGTATAGGATGCTGTTTTTTAAGTTGTAGTTTTTGAGTTGTGTGTTTTCAGTGTTGTGTTTTGATTTATTAATGATGAAAAACTGGCGATGCAGAATTTCGGGCTGTCTTCCTGAACGGAGTGAATGGATCTGCCGGGGGATGCTGCCTGGTGGCATCAGTAGAGAAGAGTTATGAACATTGAACCTTGAACATTGAACCTTGCCTTATCAATTCTGAAAAACTGGTAATGCAGAATTGCGGCTGTCTGTACGATGTAGGATTTAATATAAGAGTAGGATGTGATTTGTAAAGTATGGTTTATGTAGGATGAAATCAAAAATCAAAATTAATCTGCCTCCCTCCCTGTTTGGTAAGTAAAAATTAAAAGACCCAAAATATAATCCTATAATAAAATCGGAATGAATGAAGACTGCAAAATACTTTATATAAACTCTTAACTCCAACTTCACCTACCTCACCATCACCCTGAAATTCGGGGCATACATCACCCTTCCCTGTGCATCTTTTGCTATTACATCAAAGAAAAATAATTCTTCGCCGGGTTTTATGTCTTCCCTTATTTTATCTATCCAGCTTTGTGGCAAGGGCGTAGTTTTAAAACGTTGTGATATAATATTTGAAGTAGGGGTTACTTTACCGGTTTCTTCATTTTCTGTAACGCCGGTTTTCCTATATAAAAACTGGTAGGAGGAGATACTGTACACGCCTTTTTTATCATCAAAAATTTTCAAAGACTGGCCAATGATACTTTCTGCTTCACCCATATTTAGCGTAACAGAATCTCTAAAACTGCCTATTTGAGTATATAATTTAGGTGGTTTAAATTTTACGGGTACCGGTTTGATTTGTGCACTTAACTGCAGGCCAACTGATACCAAAACCATTACAAGCAATATTTTAATTTGTTTCATTTTTTTAGATGTTGAATTTTAAAACGAATCTACCAAAAGAAAATTGTAGTGATTTACACTTTAACAGGGCATTCAGGGTTTTTACCATGAGCCTGCAGGCAAGATGCAGCAATAACTTTCGTAAAAATGTAGCCCACGATTTTCATAAGCGTCCTACCCCTAAAATTCAGCGGTAAATGGAACAACGTCCAACTACAGTGCAGTTAAACTTTCTTCAATGATCTTAATTTTCATCTCTGCATCTGCTTTTTTCTTTTGTTCCAGCGCCAGTACTTCCGGCTTTGCATTTTGTACAAATTTTTCGTTGCCCAGTTTTTTCTCTACAGATACTAAAAAGCCTTGCAGGTGATGTAGTTCTTTTAACAATTCATCTTTCTGCATGCCCGTATCCAAAGGCTGTTCTGTTTCAATAAAAAATTTATCCTTCCCAATCACTGAAGTAATAGTGCCTGGTACAGGTTCCTTTGTAAACGAAATAGATGTTGCATTTACCTGTTTGGCCAATATATTTTTGATGTCATCGTACAAATTCTCATCTTCTGATTGAATATGCAATGCAATCGCTTCTTTAGGTTTTATTTGTTGTTTGTTTCTTACATCACGTATGCCTGTAATTACCTCTTTTAGCAAAGTTGCTTTTCCTAAAATCTGCGCATCTGCATCAACGATATTTTCAAATTGCTTCACACATAAATCATCTTTTCTTTCCTCCAGCAAATGATAAATTTCTTCTGTAACAAAAGGCATGTATGGATGCAACAACTGCATCAGTTCTGTAAAAAATTCAATAGTCTTTTTATAGATGGCAGCATCAATGGGTTGTTCAAAACCTGGCTTCACCCACTCAAGGTACCAGCTACAGAAATCATCCCATATCAATGAATAAATTGTTTTTAAAGCTTCGCTTAAGCGGAATTGTTTCATCAGGCTATCCACTTCAGTTCTCACTTCACTCAACCTGTTCTCAAACCAGGCTATGGCAAAGTTATTAGGCACTGCCAATTGTTCATTGCCAATTGCCGATTGCCTTGCTTCCCACATCTTCAGCAATTTCAGCGCATTCCACATCTTGTTATTAAAATTCCTTCCCTGTTCCAGGCTGCCTTCATCAAATAATAAATCATTGCCGGCAGGAGAAGAAATCATGATACCAAAACGAACAGCATCTGCACCATATTTATCAATCAGCTCCAGCAGGTCGGGACTATTACCAAGGCTCTTGCTCATCTTGCGGCCCTGCTTATCTCTTACCATTCCGGTAAAATAAACATCCTTAAAAGGAATCTGTTTTTCATATTCCATTCCCGCCATCACCATACGTGCCACCCAAAAGAAAATAATATCCTGGCCGGTTACCAGCACAGATCCCGGGTAATAATATTTCGCATCATCATTGCCCGGATCGCTTATGCCGTTAAATACTTCCATCGGCCACAGCCACGAAGAGAACCAGGTATCCAGCACATCTTCATCCTGTAAAAGCCCACTCCCAACCTCCCCCGGTGGGGGAGGAGTTTGCCCGGTTAGTTCATAATATTTTTCGTAGGCTTCCACTTCAGTTGCCGCCACTACCATTCTTCCATCTGCATCATACCATGCCGGTATCTGTTGTCCCCACCAAAGCTGCCGGCTGATGCACCAGTCCTTTACATTCTCCAGCCAGTATTTGTAGGTAGCCAAAAATTTATCACCGGGGTGAATATTGATATCGCCATTTACAACCACATCCAAAGCCGGTTGTGCCATGTCTTTCATTTTTACAAACCACTGCGTACTGATGCGGGGTTCTACCACCACACCCGTGCGCTGGCTGTATCCAAGGCGGGTTTGATATGTTTCTTCTTTTAATAAATGCCCTTTTTCTTCCAATTCCTTCATGATCTTTTTGCGGGCAGCAAAACGATCTTCACCCACATATATTTGTGCGGCAGCACTCAGCGTTCCATCTTCATTTAAAGTATCAATTACTTCCAGCGAATGTTTTAAGCCAAGGTTATAATCATTTATATCATGCGCCGGTGTTACTTTCAGTGCTCCTGTACCAAATGCCGGATCTACATATTCATCAAAGATTACAGGAATTTTCCTGTTGATCAATGGCACAAGTGCATAGCCGCCTTTCAACTTCGTGTAACGGTCATCGTTAGGGTTCACACAAATGGCCGTATCACCCATAATGGTCTCCGGCCTTTGCGTGGCAATGCTGATGAAATCTTCGGTTGGCTCACCATTGGCATCTGCTAAAAAATACTTAAGGTAATAGAGTTTTCCTTCCAGGTCTTTATATTCAACTTCCTCGTCACTCAGGGCAGTTTTGGCTGCCACATCCCAGTTTATCATTCTTGCACCACGGTAAATAAGACCTTTGCCATACAGGTCCACAAATACTTTTAAAACCGCCTGGTAATAATGGTCGTCCATGGTAAAAGTGGTACGGCTCCAGTCTACACTGCAGCCAAGGCGGGCAATCTGGTTATAAATGATGCCGCCATATTTTTCTTTCCACTCAAAAGCATATTTCAAAAATGCTTCTCTTGTCAGGCTGTTTTTATCAATGCCTTTTTCTTTGAGCATCTGCACCACTTTAGCTTCTGTAGCAATAGAAGCATGATCGCTGCCCGGAACCCAGCAGGCATTAAAGCCACTCATGCGGGCCTTGCGCACCAGGATATCCTGCACGGTTTCATTTAATGTATGCCCCATATGCAATACACCTGTTACATTGGGCGGAGGAATCACCACGGTAAATGCGGGGCGCCCATCAGGCTTGCTGTTAAAATATTTTTTATCCAGCCAGTGCTGGTACCATTTATGCTCCAAAGCCAGTGGCTCAAAATTTTTAGAAAGTTCCATGTGCTGTTGTTCCGTTTTACAAGTGGGCGAAGGTACAAAAAGGAGTGGAATTTTTTTGTGGGTTACCAGCTTTATACCAATATGGAACATTGTTGCGTCGCACTCTTGTACTTTTTCAGCAATAAGTAACATTACAGACCATGTTTTAAAAGAAAAAACGGACGAGTCTGTGTTTTATATTTTTTTTATAGATATCTGTTTGTAGCATCAATAGGCTTATTCAGACTTTACTCTTATAGAATTGGCTATTTCTTCGGCCTTTGTTTCCCATTTATCTCTCCATTTGTTTATGCAGTTAAAGTTAAAAAGCAGCAGGCGGTTATCCACGCTGATGTAAAAAAAATAATTGAATACTTTTTGGTCCTTTGCCTTTGAAATAAATTTTATGTAACCGATGTTTTTTCCGTCCTGCAATAAAATACCATCATCAATAAACCTGGTATCTTTCCTGTTGGCTTTCAGTCCTGTAATTAACTCATCTGTAAAACCGGGTATACCGTTATCATCTAATTCCGTTTTTGTAAAACTATAGGCAAGGTTTACTTTTCCATCTTCATCGGTGAGCACCCAATTGGGTTTGTTGGCATTGTTGGGATATTTAACAGCAACCATTTCATCGGTCATCTGTGTAAATCCTTTGGGGGCAAGCAGTGCTATTTTATTATCCAGCACAGAAATATTTTCCAATACAATCTGCGAAAAACAAGCAAAACTTAACAGGAGGGTAGCCATTAAAACCGATAATGTTTTTTTCATTATTTATAAGAGTAATTTTTTTACAATTTCACCAGCCCAAAGATAAATTAATATGGCATGTTGAAATAAAAGAATGGGATAAAGCTAAAAAAGTTAGTATTTTGCGGAACGGGAAACGAATTATGAAGGGGTGAAAAGTGAAAGGTGAAAGGTGAAAAGTGAAAGGTGAGAGGTGAAAGGTGAAAGGTGAAAGGTGAAAGGTGAAAGGTGAAAAGTGAAAGGTGAAAAGTAAAAGGTGAAAAGTGAAAGGTGAAAAGTGAAAGGTGAAAAGTGAAAGGTGAAAAGTGAAAGGTGAAAAGTGAAATCCTCGAAGAAATTACTAAAGGACTTGAACTCCCAAACCTATAACGAGAAACGCCAAACGAGAAACGAATAACGAATAACGAATAACGAATAACGAGAAACGAGAAACGAATAACTAGAAACGATATGTATGCAATTGTAGATATAGAAACCACCGGTGGTCATGCTGCTGGAAACGGCATCACAGAGATTGCTGTTTATATACATGATGGTGCAATGGTTGTAGATGAATTTCATACGCTCATCAATCCACAACAAAAAATTCCATTATACATTACAGCACTAACGGGAATCAGTAACGCTATGGTGGCAAGTGCCCCGGCATTTGAAGAAATAGCCTATAAAATATATACCCTGCTGAGCGACCAGGTTTTTGTGGCGCATAATGTGAACTTTGATTATTCTTTTATAAAACACCATCTTAAAAACAGTGGCTACGACCTGAACAGCAAAAAGCTTTGTACCGTAAGACTGGGCCGTAAAGTATTTCCAGGTCTTTCTTCTTATAGCCTGGGTAATCTTTGCAGAGCTGTGGGTGTAGAAATAGAAAACCGTCACCGTGCAATGGGCGATGCAAAAGCAACAGTGATCTTATTTGAAAAAATGTTTGCAGAAGGTGCGCAGCAGCATATTGATCTAATGCTTAAAAAAACGTCGGCAGAACAATGGCTGCCGTTGCACCTCGATAAAACAGTGATAGCAGGATTGCCATCCAAACCTGGGGTGTATTATTTTCACAACATTAAGGGTAAAATCATTTATGTAGGCAAGGCCATCAACATTAAAAAAAGAGTGAGCAGTCATTTTACTCAAAATGACGGAGAGAAAAAAAGGCAGCATTTTTTAAGGCTGATAGCTAATATAACTTTTACCGTTTGTGCCAATGAGTTGCATGCGTTGGTACTGGAGAGTACCGAAATAAAAAGACTCTGGCCCAAATACAATTACAGTCAGAAACAGCCGGCACAAAAATATGGACTTTACAGTTTTGAAGATAACAGGGGTTATACCAGGCTGGCCATTGATAAAAAAAAGAAAAACGGGCGGGCATTGTATCATTTTAATATGCTGCATGAAGGCCAGGTATTATTAAGAAAAATGGCAGAAGAATTTGAACTGGATTTGAAACTTTGTTACCTGGATAAAACGCCCATTAATGAAAAGGATCTTGAGTTCCTGGATGCACCATTGTATTACAATGGAAAAATAAAAAAAGCGCTGGAAGCATTGGAAGAACAATTGCCCACTTTTGCTATTATAGATGATGGACTGAGTAAATCGGAAAAACTTTGCATGCTGGTAGAACGGGGTTGTTTCTGGGGAATGGGTTATATCAAGGCTGGAAAAACACCTAAGGATATTTATAGTCTTAAGGAATTATTGGATCCCTATGCGGATAATGATTTTATAAGGAATAGTATTTATTCATATGCAGAAGCCCATCCGTCCAAGAAAATATTATTGCAGTTGTGATGGGGCTAAAGCCCCCGGGAGAGATGGGAATTGTTGTCCCTGCCCTGAAGGGCAGGGCAATTCAAAAGAAAGTTTATTAGATTTTGCATTTATGTAATGAATTGCCTGTCTTCATGAATTGTGTCGGGAGAAATGGGAATTGTTATCCTTGCCCTGAAGGGCAGGGCAATTCATGCATGCCCCGGCCTTCATAAATTGCCCGCTCTTTATGAACTGTCCCGGCCTTCATGAATTGCCCCGGCCTTCATGAATTGCCCCGGCCTTCATGAATTGCCCCGGCCTTCATGAATTGTCCCGGCCTTCATGAATTGCCCCGGCCTTCAGGCCGGGGATGAAATAAATAAAAAACAACAACCGGGCTTTAGCCCATTTTTATGCACACTCAATTTATTCATCATTTTTAGATTATTTTCGCCGCCCAAAAAAGTTCAATTAATAAATAAAGTACAAGAGTGCCCCGAGGCAGCACACAAACCTTTCTCGGGGTAGGCTGCAACAGCAATGAAGATGCACATAGTTCATCGGCCCGGCTCACCAAAAAAATAATGACAAGCATAAAAAAATTTAAAATATGTTCTCACAGTTAATTGCCCGGAAATTAAATATTAAAGCTCAGCAGGTATCGGTTGTTTTGCAACTGCTTTCAGAAGGCTCTACCATTCCATTTATTGCCCGGTATCGCAAAGACATGACTGGTGCTTTGGATGAAGTGCAGATTCAACAAATACAGGATGAAAATAAATTGATGAATGAATTTGCAGAACGCAAAACATTTATTGAGAAAACGATTACAGAACAGGGAAAAATGACAGAAATGCTGCAGTCAAAAATTGATGCGGCTATTACCATCAGTCAATTGGAAGATATTTATTTGCCCTACAAACAAAAACGCAAAACAAAAGCTGTGGTGGCCAGGGAAAATGGTTTGCAGCCACTGGCAGATTTGTTGATGCTGCAGCAGGATATTGATATTGAAAAAGAAGCGGCTGTTTTTATTAATCAAAAAGTGGCTACAACAGATGCAGCTTTGCAGGGTGCCAGGGATATTATTGCAGAAACAGTGAATGAGGATACGGTTGTGAGAGAGAAGCTGCGTAAATTTTTTGAAAGAGATGCTACATTAAAAAGTACCTTAATTACTGATAAAGAAACCGAAGCAGCCAAGTACAAAGATTATTTTGCTTTCAGCGAACGCATTGCTACGGTTCCTTCTCACAGAACCCTTGCAGTGCTCCGTGGATTTTTAGAAGGATTCCTGCGCATAGCTATAGAGCCGCAAGAGGAAATAGCGCTGGAAATTGTAGAAGAATTATACATCAGGGGCATGAGCAATTGTAGCGATCAGTTGCGCAAAGCCATTAAAGATAGTTACCGGCGTTTGCTGCAACCCAGCCTGGAAACAGAGTTTCGCACAGCTTTAAAAACGTCAGCAGATGAAGAAGCCATTAAAGTGTTTGCAGAAAATCTGAGGCAGTTATTATTGAGTTCGCCGCTGGGCAGCAAAAGAATATTGGCCATTGATCCGGGATATAGAACCGGCTGCAAAGTAGTGTGCCTGGATGAAAAAGGAGAGCTGCTTAAAACTGATTTGATTTATGTACATGAGAAAAATAACCGTTTGTATGATGCGGAACATAAAATAAAATCGCTGGTAAAAGAATATAATATACAAGTGTTTGCCATAGGTGATGGAACAGCAGGCAGAGAGACTGAGCAGTTTATAAAAAAATTGGATTTAGGGTTGCCGGTATTTTTGGTAAATGAAGATGGTGCCAGTATTTATTCTGCATCAGAAATAGCCAGGCAGGAATTTCCTGAACAGGATATTACCGTACGTGGTTCTGTGAGCATTGGCCGCAGACTGATGGATCCCCTGGCAGAACTGGTAAAGATTGATCCAAAAAGTATTGGAGTAGGGCAGTACCAGCATGATGTGAATCAGCCACGGTTAAAAGAACGGCTGGATCAAACCGTAATGAGTTGCGTGAACAGTGTGGGTGTGAATGTGAATACAGCCAGCAAACAATTGCTGAGTTATGTAAGTGGTATAGGCAGTACACTGGCAGAAAATATAATCAGCTATCGCAGGCAGGAAGGAAAATTTACCAGTCGCAAACAATTATTAAAAGTGCCAAGGCTGGGTGGTAAAGCTTTTGAGCAATGTGCAGGCTTTTTACGTATCCCTGATGCAACGGATGTTTTAGACAACAGTGCGGTGCATCCGGAAGCATATGATCTGGTGCAATCCATAGCTGCAGACCTGCATGTGAAAATGAATAAACTCATAGGAAATGAAGCATTGCTAAAAAGCATCCCTGTTAAAAAATATATAACCGAGCAGTTTGGTGAACATACCATCAATGATATTATCAACGAATTAAAAAAGCCCGGATTGGATCCGAGGAGCGAGGCACAGTTGTTTGAGTTTGCACAAATATTTTCTATTGATGATGTGCATGTAGGAATGGAAGTGCCCGGCATTGTGACCAACCTCACCCGCTTTGGTGCATTTGTAGATATTGGTGTAAAGCAGGATGGGCTGGTACATGTAAGCGAAGTAGCACATAAATACATCCAGGATCCCGGAGAAGTATTAAAGCTAAACCAACAGGTGAAAGTGAAAGTGCTGGAAGTGGATACAGTTCGCAAAAGAATTGCTTTATCTATCAAACAAACAGAAGCA
>JBBRFX010000121.1:0-12732 GCA_038241275.1 Chitinophagales bacterium | reverse complement strand
TTCGAAGGCTACCATTTTATAACTGTAGCCTTTTACAATATATTCCAGTATTTCTCTTTCTCTTGGAGTTAACGATTCTACGTGTGGATTTTTCGCCGCTTTTTGCTGTGGTACAAAACTTAACACTTTTTTCGCCACACTACTTGTCATTGGAGCGCCACCATCCAACACATCTTTTATGGCTTCGGGTACCTGGTCAAAATTCTTTTTTAATAGATAGCCATTGGCACCGGCACAAATGGCATTAAAAATATTTTCTTCATCATCAAAAACAGTGAACATGATAACCGGCACACTGTTGCCACTATCCCTTATTTTAATGAGCGCATCCACACCGTTGCATCCCGGCATATCAATATCCATAAAAATTACGTCTGGCTTTAATACTACGACATCTTCAATTACAGACGTTGCGTTGGACATTGCAGCAACAACATCAAAATCTGTGTTCCAGAGCAGCAATGTTTGTATGCTCTTTCGCAGATTTTCATTATCCTCATATATTAATACTTTAATCACCATTACAAATCAAAATTAAAAATAACTACTTAGGTTTTATATGCCATAATTAGGGTAAGGGCAGTAACATGGAAACTGTTGTACCAATATCTGTTGTTTGTATAGTTAGCTCAGCGCCAAGCGAACGGGCCCTTTCCTGCATGCTTTTAGTACCAGTGCCGGAATTATTACCCTTCCATTTACCGTTATCTGTAATGAGAACAGAAATCTTGTTGTTGCTGCAACTGAATATAATTTTTGCAGCACTGGCATTGGAATGCTTTGCAATATTGTTTACCGCTTCTTTACATATCAGCAGCAGATCCTTTCTGTAATGAATAGGCAATATTTTATCAACAAGTATTTCATCTGCTTCAATAACGGTATTAATATTTAACGGCTCCAATGTTTGAGCAGCATATTCTCTTATTCTTATTACCAGGTTTTCTATTTTTTCGTTATCCGGCCTGATGCTCCACACAATATCACTCATGCTTTGTTGTATGGTTTTACTCTGGTTGGAAATTTGTTCCAGTAACACTTTCACCTGCCCTGGCTGTTGGTCTATTGCCTGCTGAGACACATTGCTCAGGATGTTGATACTGGTAAGCGTACTTCCTATTTCATCATGCAAATCGGCTGCTATCCTGTTTCGTAATTCAAATTTTTCTTTTATTCTTTTTATGCGCCTTTGTACTATCCACCAAATAAAAAAGGCCACCAGCATAACAACCAATAGCCTGAACCACCAGGTGGCGTAAAATGCCGGCGTAATTTTTATATAAAGCTTTATCGGATCTGTTTTCCAGTCTCCGTTGCTGTTAGCCGCTTTTACCAATAATGTATAGTTGCCAGGCGTAAGGTGGCTGTAGGTAGCCATATTGTTTTTAGAAATGTTCCAGTCTTTCTCCAGCCCTTCCAACATCCAGCTATAAATATTTTCATTGGCATTAGTATAACTTAATAAGGCAAATTCTATGCTTACCATATCTTGTTTATAGTTCAATACAATTTTATCTCCGTCTTTTATTTTATGTTGATAGCTGGTATTGTAAATTTTAAAATCATTGAATAATAAATGGGTGCTGCCAATATCGTTGCGGTTGTTTGTATGATCAAACAATAAAAAACTATTGGATTGCCCAATGTAAAATTTGCCTGAATTAGGGGAGATATAAATGGAAGGTGCGTTGGTAGTCGTTAGCTCGTAATTAGCCAAACTATAATTGCAAAAACTATTTTGGGTTATTTTATACTGTGCTATTCCGAGTGAATTGTTGCACCAGATATTGCCTTCGGCATCACAAAGCATATCGTCAATTGCGGTGTTATTCAACCCATGTTCACGGCCTTTTTCCTTTAAATTTAAGGCGCCTTCCGTATTACTGTTAAACCAAAAAATATCTTCCCTAAAGAATACAACAAATATTTTTCCTTTTTTATTGCTACAAATAGACCGGATATCCACCGGAGGGTTGCTGCCATTATTTTGCAATGCTTCATTATACACTATACTGGCAGTATTTGTAACAGGATCCAGTTTAATAATACCGGCATTCTTTTTATCAGAATAATCAGCGGTGATCCATATTTTGCCATACTCATCTTCTGTTACAGATACAATTTTATTGGAAATATTGCTGCTTTTAATCAAATCATTTACCACAGTAACCGGCGTTGCATTTTGATTGCCTGCGTCCATTACAAACAAGCCGTTGAATGTACACAACCACAGTTTGTATTTGCTGTCTTCATAAAATTGATGAACCCACTCCCGGAAATTATAAAAATATTTTCTTTCGGGCACTATAATGATATCCTGCTTAATGTTGTAGCCGATTAATCCAAAAGCATTCGTGCTAAGCCATAATATATTTTTATGATCAATGTACATTGAAAATAATCCGGCTTCAACGCTTGTGTACTTCTTAATCTTTGCAGGTACAGCTATTATATTTTCATGAACAAGATCGTATATGTAAGCACCTTTATACGGAATATTGAGCCATAGCTTTTCATCTTTGCCTTCAGCATTTCTTTCTATATTCATCATTTCCGCAGGTAACAGCGAAGCCCCATCTGCAATGGTGCTCATATCTTTTTTTTCAAATAATTGCAAACTATAATCGTAGCAATGCAAGCCATTACTGGAGCCAATCCACATTTTATTGTCGTAGCAACTGAGCCCATACCCATCACCCATTATGCCCAATGCACTGTTGTAAATGCCGGAATGATAGGTAGTAAATTGTTGGGTGCTGGTATTAAAGGCGGTGAGCCCTGTTCCTGCAACAGTACAGAAGAGTACATCTTCCTGACCGGGTAGCCCTGTTTGTTTAATGGAAAAAATAGTATTTTCTTCTTTTGTAACATCCCGGTAAGTAAATTGCTCAAATGTTTTGGTGATCGTATTGAAAGAGAAAAGACCTAAGGTAAAAGTCCCAAGCCATAACGTTTTCTTTTGATCGAGGTAACTACTGATAACAGGTATATTTCCTCCATTTTTTCTCCCGCTTACAAATGGCGGAATTACATAATTTTCTGTTACCCCGGTTTTAGTATTGAGTCTGATTATCCGGTGGTTACTGGTCAACCAAAGCCCGTCACTTCCGTCGGGTGTTAAGGTAAAAATTGGCTTATTTAAAATGATGGTATCCCTTGTAAACTTTGCGGCGCTTTCCAATTTAACCGAACCAGCTTTACTAAAATACAATCCGTTTAAAGTAGCCACCCACATCATGTCTTTGACATTGTCATAATAAAAAGCTTTTGGTTCTACGTGTGTACTCCCATCTCTTTTCCCTTGTAGTTTTACATGTGTAAATATTTCTGTAGCCGGATCAAAAATATCCAGGTCATTATCTGCTGCGATCCATATCCGATTACGTTTATCAACTTTTAACGACCTGCAATAATTATGAATAATAGAATTGCTGTCCATTTGACTGTGCTGGTAAAACCTAAAACTTTCGCTGTCAAATCTTGCAAGGCCGTCAGACGTACTAACCCAGATTAATCCTTCTGCTGTTCGTACTATATCCGCAGCTTCGTTGGAATTAAGGCCTTGTTCAACACCATAATGTTTAAAAACAATCTGCTTAGGTTGGCAAAAAACAGCACCCTGACTCACTAATAAAAGCAACAGCAAGCTCCAAAAATATTGGCATAAAATAAATGCGGGTCTTAAAAATAACATTCGTTTAAACACTGTAAATAATGGAAGTTTATATTTACAATATACCAAGGATTTTTCAAACCCAATTTTGCATTTTGCGCCCGAGTGCAGATATCAATCTTTTTAGCCCCATTTTTATATCTAGGATTCAGCTTTACAATCACACAATAATGGATTGGCTGATTTACCATTTTTAATCCCTAAGTAACCTTTAGTTGAGCAGCTGTTTGTAATTAAATAAGCATGAGGAACACCCGGTATCGAAGTCAGCACATGCAGGACAAAACCTACAATATATTTTAGCAACGGCTAATAGAAATATGCTTATTAAAGATTGAATACGATTTCTATTTCGGTGCCTTCCCCTTCTTTTGAGTGTACATGGCAGCTACCCTTATTAGCGGCTGCACGCTTTTGCATATTAGAAAGACCATTGCCATTTTTTACATGGGCCATATCAAAACCATTGCCATCATCACTTATATGCATGGTAAGTATATTTTTGTCTAACTGAATAGCAGTACGAATAAAATGGCATTTGGAATATTTAACGGCATTGTTAATGGCTTCTTTAAAAATAAGGTAGATATCCCTGCGCTGCTTCATTGGTATTTTTAAACCATTAAGCATATTATTTTTATTCATTTCAAAATTGATGCCTGCAGGGGTACAAAGTTCGTTAGCAAAATTGAGCATGCGGTCTTCAATGTTGGCAAAATCGTCATTGCCGGGCTTAATCATCCATACAATATCACTCATATTCTCTATGGTTTCCTTGCTGTTGCTGCTAATCTTTTCGAGTAATTGAATAGAAGTTCCCGTTTGATTAGGTTGTTGTTTTACGATATCACTATACATGCGGATACTGCTTAAAGTGCTGCCCACATCATCGTGAAGATCTGCCGCAATTTTATTTCTTATCTCTACTTCTTTTAATTGTTGCTTAAGCCGGTATCTTTTATATAAACCAAAACCAATTATAATAGAGGCCACAAATAAGAAGATAAATAACCAACTGAATAAATTTTTTCTGGCCAATTGCTCATTATGAATTTTATCCGTTTCATTTTTCTTTTTAAGGTATTGATATTCGATGTTACTTTTTACCCCTTGTTTTTGCAGGTCGTCATTGGAAATGCTGTCCTGCATTTTGTTATGAAGTTTCAGTAAATCAATAGACGCCCGGTAGTTGCCGGCTGTTTCGTATAACCCGGAAAGCAATAAGGCAGATGTGGAAATACTAAGTGGGTTGCCGGCACCTACATTGATGTTGTGCGATAAATTTGCATGGTACAAAGCACTGTCCGTGTTTCCAATAGCCAGGTATAATTCAGCATACTTTTGATGAATGGTTGATTGCAAATTGTTATTAAGCAACACTTCATTCATTTGCAAGGCCTCGGCTAATGCATTTCTGGCATTGCCATAATCACTTAGTTTAAGATAGTTATAACCCAGGTTGCTCAGGGTATTAATGATGCCGTATTTGTAGTTAATTTCCCGCCTTAGTTCTAAACTTTCTTCAAACCATTTAATAGCCTCTTTGTAATTATCCTGTTCTGCATACAAGGTTGCAATATTATTTTTTACAAGGCTGACGCCTTTTTTGTCCCCCTCTCTTTCAGAAATAGCCAGTCCCTTTTTGTAATACTCCAGCGCTCTTGTACGGTCTTTGAGATACTTGTGATATAATTGCCCGATATTATTGAAAGACAAGGCTATTGAACTGTAGTCTTTGTCTTTTTCGGCCAGTGCAAGCGCTTTAAAGTTTAATTCGAGGGATTGGTCAATAAGTCCTGTTTCTTTATAAATAAAAGCAGTATTGTTGTAGGCATTGCGAAGTTGTACTTCATCATTTAGCCCCTCTCTCATTGTCAGACTCCTGGATAACAAATCGATGGACTTTTCCAATTCATTTTTGCGGTAATAACACACCCCCATATCATTTAGGATCCTGGCCTCTTGTAAATTGTCTTTTGCTAACAGTGCCTGTTCCATCGCACTTTTTAAATAATACAATGCAGTATCATAAGCTTCTGCATTTGCAAAGAACATGGAACGAAAATAATATGCATTGGATGAATAACGATGTAGTTCGGTAATAGTTTGTCGGTTTGCGTTTGGCAGTAACTTATTGATTAAACTGATGGCGGTATCACTATACAACACTGTAGATGTATCTTCTGCAGCATAAGTTTTTTCAACATAAATGCTAATACGTGCAGTATCAGACTTTGTGAAGCTTAAAAGATTCTGCAAAGAATCGAGGGCATCGTTTTGCCCGTGAACACTGTTGCTGAGAAAAAATAAAAATAAAATTGACTTTATAATTTTCATACAATTTTTTCCTGCAACACTTTTAGCACCGCTTCTGTATTGCTGTTTACGTGTAGTTTGGCATAAATATTTTTCATATGGGTTCTTACTGTTTCATAAGAGCTACCCACTGTATCGGCAATCATTTTATAACTTTTGCCTTTTATTAATTGCTGTAAAATTTCTTTTTCTTTTGGCGTAAGCTGATAATCGGTATTTCCTTTTGGGGTATTATTATGTTGAAATAACTCCAGCACCCTCCTTGCCACAGAACCCGTCATAGGGCTACCTCCATTATACACATCTTTAATGGCTTCTAAATAACCCTCCGGAGAAGTTGTTTTTAAGATATAGCCAGAAGCACCAGCACACACTGCATTAAAAATATTATCATCATCATGAAAAACCGTTTGCATTAATATCTGTATGTGTGGAAATTTTTGTTTGATAATCTTAACGGCTTCTATCCCGTTCATACCCGGCATCTCTATATCCATCAGCACTACATCGGGTAAAGATCTTTCCAATTGAAAAACAAGATCGTTGCAATTTTCAAAAGCATCCGAGCAGGCAAAACCATCTGTTCCGCTTATAAGATAATACAGGCTTTCCCGCAGGTGCTTGTTATCTTCAAATATGATGACCTTAATTGGTTTCATAAATATATTTTAAACAAAGATGAAATCATTATTAATCATTTCAACTACCGCAAATGAGTGAGTAAAACCTTTTACAATATAACACTAATATTTAATGCTTTTCTGCAAACTGGTTGTCTCACCCTAATTTGGTATTGCCCACGGCACTTATATTTTTCATTTTTGAGCCAATAGAAAACGACTCATTATGAAAAATAATTTACTACTTTTTTGCTTGTTTCTGTTTGCCGGCGTTTACAACGCTAAAGCACAGTTTGTGTATCCAAATGATATATGCAGTGGCGCTATGCCTTTACCCATAAATAATAATGGTCAATTAAGCGACTCTGCTTTTCAGTCACATAATTATACTGATCCGGCGGCATCTACCATACCCAATTGTTCTGGCAATCAATATCCAAAGAATGATTTATGGTACAGCTTTATTGCCAGTGATACCAGTATTGCGGTAGTGATGGAACAATTAGCTAATGGTGGCTATTACCAGTTGTTCTCTGGTGATTGTAATGGGCTTGTAAGTATGCAATGCAATGCCTCAGGAAGCGTTTTCCCTGATTTAACCGGGCTTGTACCAGGGCAAAAATATTACCTGCGAACATATGGAATGGATGCAGGTCATAAATTATCACTGTTATCAAGGCCCATAAATGATGACTGTTCCGGTGCCGCACTTATAGCCGTTAATGGTATAGATGAATCAATTGCTGAACCACTGCGTTTTAGCAATGCACTCTCAACTGTTTCTCCAAACAACAACTGTGCGCCTATTGGCCAGTTCAGTGGTCATAAAGATGTGTGGTACAAATTTGTGGCAACAAGTGCGGCACATACGGTTCACCTCTTTACCTCTTTAAGCAACGCAAAGGTGCAGGTTTACGGAGGTGCACCGGGTAGTTTTACTTCGCTTGGCTATCAAAGTGTTAACAGCTTGGGTGGCACTATTGGTATTCAGTTAAGTAATCTATTTGTTGGAGACACGTACTACATTCGGGTGGGTGCATCTACTGTGGGAAGTTTTAAATTGGCCATATTGCAAGGAGCAGCACCCAATGATGAGTGCATTAATGCAGACACAGTTTCCATCAGCAGTTCTTTTAAATGCGAAAATAGTTTTGCCGTAGACCGAATTAAAGCTACAAAATCTACCACTCCCTGTGTTAACTCAAATGAAAGAAATGTTTGGTATATTTTTAAAGCTACCTCAACAGGTATTACCGTTTCAACATCAGGTGATGGAGCATTTGCTTTAAGGCTGGGTTTATTAGCTGGCAGTTGTGGAGCCCTTACCTGCCTCGCAGATATTTCAGGCAGTAACTTCAACTACAACGGTCTTACAGTAGGAAATTATTATTACCTGGTAGCAGGCGGTTTAAGCAGTTCGGAACAGACAGCCTATATCTGCATTGCTCCACAAATTACCAATGATGAATGCAATGGTGCCATCACCCTGCCTGTAAAACCCTACGGTTTGTTGCGTACCTATATTGGCTATAATAATGGAGCTACACAGTCAATGCCTTCCTGCACAAATACGAATGGAATATCAGATGTTTGGTACCGCTTTACGGCTATAGATACTGCCTGTCTCATAACTGCGGATGCAGCCGCCACCTCCAATTATACTTTCCAGGTTTTTTCAGGGGATTGCGCCAATCTCAACAGTATTTTCTGCAGTAGTTCCCTGCTGCTACCGGGTAATGTAAACGAGCGTACCGAAAGAGTTGGAGGGCTTGTGGCTGGTAACAACTATTATCTACGGTTCTACACAAATACTTTTTTTGGGGGCTCGTTTACAATTGATATTAACAGTCTCCCAATAAATGATACCTGCACGGGTGCAATAGCATTAATTCCCCAACAGGATCTTCTTTATGAACCTATTACAAACAATGGTATCCTTCATGCGACTACCTCTGCACCGGCATGTATCCCACTACCGGTTACTAAGGATATTTGGTATAAATTTATTGCAACACAAAGTTCGATGGCCATTATCAGTAACCGGGAGTATGGCAGTGATGGCGATCTCAACTACATCGGTTTAGAGATATATAGTGGTGCTTGTGGTAGCTTAACCAGTATAGGTTGCATGCAGCAAGGCAATCCATTTTCACGGCACAAGGCCCGCACTTTTACCAATTTGGTGCCGGGCCAAACTTACTATATCAGGCAATATGGAAATGTGGCCAATAACAAGATCACCATTATAAAACCACCAGTAAATGATGAAATGTCCGGTGCCATCCGACTCGCCATAGCACCGACTAATGTGCAAACATTGCCGTCTTTTTACCTGCATGGAGCATCCAAAAAATTTGGTAAGATATGCAGTAGTGGCAATTACGCTATCCATCATGATGTGTGGTTTTACTTTATAGCAACGGAAGCTTCACACAATGTGAGCACGAATGCTTCCAATACATATTGGGATCCCGAACAAACATTGTACAACTACCGTATAGAAACGTTCAGGGGTTATGCTGCGGACAGTACTTCCTTAGTACCTAAAGCAATTAATTGTGCACAGGGATCACTTACTGTTAATGGTCTTTCCGCAGGTGATACCGTGTATGTGCGCATTTCCAATACGGCTGCAGAAGGTATTACCAGCATCTTCGGTTTAAAAGTCACCAACACGCAGAACATCGATGAGCCTGCAGGTGCGCTGGTATTGGATAAATTAAACAGCTACCAATATTCCGTAAATACTGCTGGTGCTACACAAAGCCTGCCTGCAGGAGGTTGTACAATAGCTGACTTTCCTGACGATGATATCTGGTTTAAATTTACAGCCTCTGCATTTACCAAAAGAATTATAGCAGGGTACGAAACAAGAGATATTACCTTACAACTTTTTTCAGGCACAGCAGGTAACTTATCAGCATTGCAATGCAGCAACAATATTATGCTGTTGCCAACAGGGCTGATAACCGGGACTGATTATTTTGTAAGAGCCTACAGCAAGGCGAATGCACTTTCTTCAGCATTCAACATTGGTTTATTTGGCGAAGACGATCCCATGGCAAACAATTGTATCAGCAGTGCAGAACTGGGACCAAACCTCGTTCTCAATCCTCGTTGCGAAAGTGAATACACTTATTTGCTACCCCCAAATGTAACGTCTGGAAACGCCCTTGTTACAAATCGGAAATTGGCAGAGGGTTGGTCAAGCGGCAGTTTCGCCACGCCTGATATTTGGAATGCAGATTATCCTTACGGTCAGTGGGGGAACCTACCGGGTAATGTAGGAAGTAGTCGTGATAAAATTCCTCGTAGCGGTAAAGGGGCATTGGGAATGTTAACCAGTAATAATTGGAGTGAATACGTAAGCGGTCAACTCACACAACCCCTGGTAAAAGGCAAATACTACCTGGTATCTTTCTACGTAAGTGCAAATAAAGTAGCAGCAAAAGACGCTTTAAATATTGGAGCACTGCTGAGCAACAATCCTGTGCTGAGCTATACCACCGACGCACAAAATATTGTACCGCATATTGCTAACGCAACTGAAAACCCTGTAATAGAAGAAAATAGCTGGCGAAACATTTGTGGAATTGTGTATGCTGACAAACCCTACACATTTATCACTATCGGCAACTTTGGTGACCGGCTAATATACAGTGGTGCTGCCGGCAGCTATTATTTTATTGATGACGTAACTGTAGCGGAAGTAACCAGCCAAGTACTACCGCTCAACTTGCTAAATTTTAACGGCAGAACAAATGCACAACAACAAACAGAACTCAACTGGCAAACGGCCAACGAAGTAAATACTAAAAACTTTGAAGTGGAATGGCGCACTAATGCCGGCACATTTGCAGCTATTGGAAATGTTGCAGCAAAAACCGGCACTTATAATTCTTATGATTTTCTGCATCGCAATCCATCACAAGGAAATAATTATTACCGCTTAAAAATGTTTGATGTGGATGGCAGCTTCACCTATTCAGCCATTGTAAAAACCGGCATCAAAAATAATAACAACAACATCAGTGTTTATCCAAATCCTATTTCTTCAATCGTAAATATTTCTATTCAGGCAGATAAGGATGAACTGGTATTTTTTAGATTGATCAACAGCAATGGCAGTACGGTAGCCAACAAATCCATCATCTTAAAAAAAGGCAGCAATGCTTTTAGCTGGAATGTAAATCAACTGGCGGCGGGTACTTATTTTATTACATCTACTAATAAAGATTTTAAAGTACTGCAGGTGGTGAAGCAGTAAAAAAACCTTCACCCTTATTAGGTATTGCAGGGTCTTCTTTGTTTTATCAATTTTGAATTGAATAAAATCAAAATGAAATGAAGAAGATCCTGCTTTTTTTATCGGCCATCATGACTGTATATTTTTCTAATGCACAAAATGTTGGCATTGGCACCAATCTTCCAAAAGCTTTGCTACATGTTAATGAGGGCAATGTTGTATTCGCCAATAGTGGCGGAATTGGAACCTACTTGCAAACGCCGGTTACAGGATCCGGCAGGCGCATGATGTGGTATGCAGACAAAGCAGCCTTTAGAGCCGGTTATGCTGATGGCGGAAAATGGGATAGAGATAGTATAGGCAACTACTCCGTAGCGATGGGAAATTCGACTGTTGCGAAAGGAAATTATGCAACTGCTACAGGTGACAGGTCAGCAGCATTGGGTAACAGTTCGTTTGCCACCGGGTCGTTTTGTTCAGCCCTGGGTAACAACTCTTTTGCGCCAGGCTATTCTGCTACGGCATATAACTCGTACTCTACCGCTATTGGATTTTCTGCAACGGTAACTGGTGACTATAGCCTTGCCATTGGGCAGCTTGCCTCGGCCAGTGGCGATAAAAGTACTTCCATTGGTTCATCCACTTCAGCTTCAGGATTAGGGTCTACAGCAATGGGCGTTGGATCTAAAGCTTCGGCGCCTTATAATGTTGCTATAGGGCATAATCTTATTAACTATGGTGTAGGTAGTATGGTAATTGGCAGATATAACCGACCTGTGTTAACTTTTCCGGCAACAGGAATTTTTTCTTCCAGCCCTTTATTCATTATTGGAAATGGAGATAGTGAAGCGCTGCGTTCAAATGCCCTGCTGATGACAGCAAATGGCAAGTTGGGTATTGGTACTGATGTGCCCGAAGCAAACTTGCACATAAGTCATTTAGCAGGTGGAGGATTAATATTAGAAAATGCAAATGATAATAATAAGTGGCGAATCTATTCCGCCAGCGGCGATAATAATCTTACATTTTATAATAACGCCGATGTAGAAGTGGCCGATATTGATGATGTGTCCGGTGCGTTTAATGCCATTAGTGACAGCCGTCTTAAAAAGAATATCGAAACGATGCTACCCGTATTACCATCACTAATAAAATTAAAACCGAGTTATTATCAGTTTAACTGGCAGCAGCAAACCGACCAAAAGCAAATTGGTTTATTGGCCCAGGAAGCACACCAGTTTTTCCCGGAATTAGTGAGTTATAACAAAGAGAAAGATTTGTATAAAATGAATTACGCAGGCTTTAGTGTAGTTGCTATAAAAGCAATACAGGAGCAACAGGTCATCATCAACAATCTGCAAAAGCAAATTGCATTCTTGCAAAAGGAAACTGAAAAAATAAATTCGTTGGGATTAAAAATAGCAGCCATTGAAAAACTGCTGCTGAGTAACTCTTCGGAAGTCAAATAATAAAATATTTCTTCCTCCTTATCAGGTATTGACAGGTCTTCCTCCCTTCACCAGTTTTGAGTTGAATAAAACCAAAAATGAAATGAAGAAGATCCTACTTTTTTTCCTATCGTAAATCTTGCTCAGTTGAAAATAATAAGAGATTGAAAAATTATATCACGATTTAAAACAGAAATTTCTTGATATAAATAAAGAGGACCTACAGTCCTCTTTATTTATTATGTTATAAAAATCAACCTGTGTTAATAATATACGATGACCATTCCTTTGGCGCCATTTCCTGCAAATACAGTTGCACATGAACTTATCAACCCGCTTGCCCCACCACCACCCGGTATTTGAGCATTAGCCCCTGATGCACTTGTAACGAAAGGAGTAGATGTTCCTAAATTATAAATACAGTGTCCG
>JBBRFX010000120.1:0-12823 GCA_038241275.1 Chitinophagales bacterium | reverse complement strand
AATGATTGTGGATCTGCCTGCTTTAATCATTAATTTTTTAATTACTTACCTGGTTTACCGTGGTATAAAAGAAAGCAGGAATTTCAGCAATGTAATGGTGATCTTAAAACTGGCGGTGGTTGCTTTAATCATCCTGGTAGGCGGTTATCTTGTTTTTTCCAACGGATTAACTTTTAACTGGGCTCCCGCCAATGACGAAGGCGTGAAATCTTTTATGCCCAATGGCTTTGGTGGAGTGATGCTCGCAGTATCCAGCGTATTCTTTGCCTATATTGGTTTTGATGCAGTAAGTGTACTGGCAGAAGAAAGTAAAAACCCGCAAAAAGATTTGCCAAGGGGAATGATGCTTTCGCTGGTAATATGTACCGTTATTTATATTTTATTAACCTTGGTTTTAACCGGCGCAGTAAACTATCGAAAATTTGAAGGAGTAGGAGATCCGCTGGCATTTATTTTTGAACCGCAAAACCTCAATGTGGGCTGGATGCAGTTTTTTGTGGCAGTGATTGCAGTAGTGGCCATGACCAGTGTGTTATTGGTTTTTCAAAAGGGGCAGCCCCGCATGAGGATGAGCATGAGCCGTGATGGTTTGATGCCGGTTGTTTTTCAAAAAATTCATCCCAAATTTAAAACGCCATCTTTTGCTACAATCGTTACAGGTTTTGTGGTAGGCGTTCCTATTTTATTTACAGATAAAACATTCGTATTAGACTTTACAAGTATAGCTACACTGTTTGCATTTGTGTTGGTTTGTGGTGGTGTATTATTAATTCCGCAAAAAGAAAAAATAGCGGGGCGGTTTCATTTGCCTTATGTAAACGGACAGTTTGTTTTTCCATTGGTTGTATTGGCGGCTATGTTTGTGGCCCACATGCTATCCAACAGCTATTTTACAGATATGTTTAATTTTGACTTTAGTGCCAATGAGGATTACACTAATGGAAAGAAAATATTTATGGACCTGGCCACAGCCAATATTTCATTAATTATATTTTGGATAAGTGCCTTGTTACTGGCGGTATTTGCTTTCATAAAAAAATATTCTTTGATTCCACTCATGGGAGTAATTACCTGCATGTACCTGCTTACCGGCATGAGTAAAAGCAACTGGGTTTGGTTTATAGGATGGCTGGTGCTGGGCATCATATTTTATTTTATTTATGGATATCGTAATAGTAAACTGGCTAAAAAATAATTCTATATAACGGCTTTAACCGCCGACAGGGCTTGCAGCCGCTGTCGGGGTAGTTCGTAACCCCGACAGCGGTTTTTAATAAATGCAAACAACAAATTATATACTCCAGGATACATTCTAATATCAAACCGCCGACAGGGCTTGCAGCCGCTGTCGGGGTGATCCCCAACCCCCACAGCGGTTATTGATAATACATTCTATAGAAGTAAATTCTCTTAAAATATTTTTATATATCTGCCTTAAACCCCGATAGGAGTTTAAATAATAAACTTTGTTTAGACAGCATTAAAGTTTCTTCTAGTTTCAACCATATTGCTATCGTTATACTGGTTAACTTTGTATCGCTATTGTTAAGCAATTGCATCATTTTTATTCTAACAAATTTAATTCCCCTTTAGGGGCCAGGGGCATGAAATACCAGATAGGCGATAAAATAATAGTGCTACATTCCGACGAACCGGGGCAGGTGATAGATATCATCAACGATAAAATGGTGATGATAGAAGTGAGGGGCGTAAAATTTCCTGCCTACATGGACCAGATTGATTTTCCCTACTTTAAAATGTTTTCTCAAAAAACAATCGTACCAAAGAAAAAAATATTTATCGATGATATTAAAAAGGAAAAACCTGCGCCTAAGAAAAAAACAGCCGATGGTGTTTTCCTGAGTTTTTTGCCCGTATTTGATAAAGATGTTTTTGATGACGATGTAGTGGAAAAACTTAGGGTATATCTTGTTAACCACAATGAAGAAGCCTATCATTTTGACTACAAACTATTTTTCGCCGGCGAAAATAATTTTCAGCTGAAAAACAGCATTGCCGGCCTTTCTGAATTTTACCTGCACGATGTGAGTTTTGACGATATGAGCGATAATCCCCGCTTTGATGTGGAGTTTTCGCTGGTAGATGAAAATAAAAGAAAGGCCCTGTATTTTGAAACTTCTTTAAAAGTAAAAGCCAAACAGCTGTTTAAAAAAATTGAAGAAACCCAGGCCAAGAATGAACCAACCTTTGCGTATGAATTATTTGTAAACTACCCTGAAAGGGTAGACGAAGAAAAAGTAGATCTCAGCAGTTTGGGCAACGCCGGCTACAGGGTATATGATGCAAAGAGTGCCCGCAGTTTTTTGCCACCTGCAAGATCGGTGGTAGACCTGCATATTGAAAAGTTGACGGATAGCTGGAAGCACCTGAGCAATTTTGAAATTTTAACGATGCAGTTAAATGAGTTTGAAAAATATTATGAACTGGCTGTTGCCCATCATCAGCCAACCCTTATTGTTATCCATGGTGTGGGAGAGGGTAAACTCAGGGATGAAATACATGAAATACTCCGCTTAAAAAATGAAGTAAAATCCTTTGTAAACCAGTTTCATCCTTTGTATGGTTTTGGGGCAACGGAGATTTATTTTAAGTAGGGTATTGGGTGTAGGGCATTAATAAATATCCCGCCTGCAGCAATACCTAAACGTAAGCTGCAAGTGCATTTGACGATAAAAAAAATGAAGACTAAATTTAAGATAAAAGGATTTTTACCAGCAATTCTATGTGTTGGTTTGATTGGTATTATTATAAAATTTACTATCGAATTTATTACAAACCCATTTTATCAGGAGAAACCTATTGTAACACTTCTTGTGCTGACTTTTTTCCTGCTGACACTAATTTGGTTAGTACTTGGAGAAGTAAAAAATAAATTTATTATTGTACATTTTACGGACAAATCAATTTCTGTAAAAAGAATGGGTGGCTTGTTGCCATCAAAGGAATTAGACTACTCGGAAATTGAAGGTTGGAAGTATTCTATATTGACTTCAAGAGGAGGCAACGATGAATATTTATACCTATATAGAAAAGGGAAAAAAATAGCTAAGATTTCCGAATTTTATCACTCGAATTATAAAGAGATAAAGGAATATGTTAAGACAAGATATAAGAGTTTGGGATTTGAGAGATTCAGTTATTTAGTCGAAATAAGAGAAATATTTGAATAAATAACCACCGGCACTGGTGCAAGTGTTCTGCCGCAGGCAGCTCACTTGTGACAAATAAATACCATATTTGTAACTCAAAGCTTTAAAATGGCAGATGCAAAACAAGAATTACAGGCATTGGTTTTAGAACAAAAAATACTGAACAAGATATACTTTATCCGTGGCGAAAAAGTGATGCTGGATAAGGATCTTGCAGAAATGTATGGAGTAGAAACCAGGGTTTTGAATCAGAGTATCAAAAGGAATCTAAACCGCTTCCCAAAAGACTTTATGTTCCAGCTTTCAGAAAAAGAGTTTAAAAACTTGATATCACAAAATGTGACATCAAGCCAGTCTGCCGGTAATGCTGGTTGGGGAGGTACAAGAAAATTACCCAATGCTTTTACAGAGCAGGGAGTAGCCATGTTATCAAGTGTATTAAACAGCGAGACAGCTATAGAAGTAAACATCAGGATTATTAGAGTATTTACAAAAATGAGAGAGTTTGCCCTAACCCATAAGGAAATTTTAATGCAACTTGCCAAGCTGGAAAAAGAGGTAAGCAGCAATAACCGGAATGCCGAACGTAATAGTAAAGACATAGAAAATATTTTTGCCGTGCTCAAAGAGCTTATAGAAAAAGATGCAAAACCCACTCCCAGAAATAAAATAGGCTTCAGGTAATAGATACTTAAGAGAAAATGAACATGGGTTGATAAAGATTGATCAACTTTAACTCTAATTCCCGATACAATCGGGCAGAATTAAAAAGTCATAAGTGATCCGCTAAAGCGGAACATTTGCTCGAGTGGGCCCTGACTCTAATATAACTTCATCAAATTTTTAGAATGAAAAAAACAGAAGCAAAAAAAATATTATTCTATCAGTTGAAGCCATTTTTTATTAATATGGGATTTAAACTTGTTGCTGCAAAATTCAGTGGTTTTATAAAACAGCTAGATACTGGTTTCGATTGGGTATATTTTGATGTGGATGATTATAATCCTTGCCAGAATATTTATTATTCAGTAATGAAGAGGATTGAATCTATTGACAAAATTTGGCAGCAAGTAGATATGAAGTACTTTAATACGCAACGCCTCAATATTGAGTACGCACACACATTAAAATTCTCATATGAAACCATTAATAATCTAAATAAAACAAAGTATTTACCTGATGTATTTGAGGAAAAAGATGTTCAAATAAATACAGATTTAATACTGGATTTTATGGGAAACACGGCACTGCCACTACTGGATAGGTTTAATGATTTACGAGAAATAGATAAAGAAATAAATGGAAAAGATTTTTGGGAAAGTGACTGGCGAAAACCATTTATTCTAGGAGGGGCAGCGTTCCCTTATGTACGTACCATTATTGCTCACTTATGTTCAAATGCCAACATCAAAGGAATAAAAAAATATCATATAGATTATTGGAATGAAAATTTACATGAGTATCCTGATTGCCAAAAATCTATTGATGCTTACTCGTATTTAATTGAGTTGTTGAAAAATGTAAAACCTATGTATTAACCTCCACTGGCCCAAGTGTTCTGCCGTACCTTGGGACAAATAATCCGGACGGTTTGTAACCACAGAAAAGATTCTCCTATTAATTAAAACCTATCAATCGAATGCTTACCTGCTTCATTGTAATTTACTTACTGAGGGTGGTTATTCAATGGTGAATTCGTCTTTAAATTTATTACCTAATTAAATTTATTGCTTTTAATCTTCTATTGCCTCCATCCCTTTCTTAGGCAGCATTAAATGCAAACTCAACAATCCCAAAATGGCTGCAAGCACAGAGGCTGCAATGATTGAAATTTTTGCTATTGCAATAAAACCTGCATCATCAAATGCCAGTAAGGCCACAAAAATACTCATCGTAAAACCAATGCCAGCCAGCATGGCTGTGCCTGCAATATGTTTCCATTTTAAACCTTCCGGCAAATTGCTGATACCCAGCATTACAGCCAGGCCTGCAAATAATAAAATGCCAACTGGTTTGCCCACTACAAGGCCGGCAATGATACCAAGGCCTTCAGAAGTTTTAAGTCCATCCATCCAGTTAGATTCAATTATAATGGCAGTATTGGCCAATGCAAATAATGGAACAATGATAAAGGCTACCGGTTTATGAAGAATATGTTGTAGAATATAAGAAGGAGATTTTTCTCCACCGTTTCCAAAAGGAATGGCAAAGGCAACCAACACACCGGCAATGGTTGCATGAATGCCGGAATGCAACATGCAATACCACATGCCAATACCAAGGATAATATAGGGAATGAGATTATGTACTTTTAGCCTGTTAAGCACAAGCATTACTACAAAAATTCCTGCTGCCACAGCAAGGTATCCCAAAGAAAATCCGGCAGAATAAAAGATGGCGATTACAATAATGGCACAGAGGTCATCAATAACAGCCAATGCGGTAATGAATACTTTTAAATTGCTGGGAACCCTGCTTCCCAACAGGGCCAGCATTCCTATTGCAAAAGCAATATCAGTGGCCATTGGAATGCCCGCACCATTTTGATATACGGTTCCATAATTAATTAAAATGTAAATAGCTGCAGGTATCAATACACCGCCTATAGCTGCAAAAATGGGAAAGGATGCATTTTTGATATCCGACAATTCTCCAATATAAATTTCTCTTTCCAGCTCCAGGCCAATGAGTAAAAAGAATATGCTCATAAGCCCGTCGTTGATCCAGTGTGTAATGCTGTGGCCATTAAAATCGGTTTCCCAGAAACCGATATACCCGGTTTGCATACTGCTATTGGCTAGTACCAAAGATATCAGTGTACAAAAAATCAGAATGATCCCACCTGTTTTTTCGCTGTTAAAAAAATCGCTGAAGAGTTTAGTTAATTTCATGTTTCAATTTACAAATGTGAATTATTTTAAGGTACGTTTTTTTATCATGCCGCCTTTCATATCTTTTACACTACTCATTACTACAAAAGCGTTAGGATCTATTTTTTCTATTTCAAATTTTAATTTTCCTACTTCCAGTCTTGTAATAATAGTATAAATAATTTTCATGTCGTAAAATCTTTCGCCACTTTTACCATGGCCTCTTTCGCCTTTATATACGGTGATGCCTCGTCCAAGTTTTTCTATGATCATCGTACGAATCTTGTCTGCTTTTACAGAGATGATGGTTACTGCTGTATATTCTTCAATACCTTCAATAATATAGTCTACCGTTTTTGATGCAGACAGGTAGGTAAGCATGGCATACAATGCAGTTTCAATAGAAAGTAACCATGCCGCCACACCAAATATTAAAATGTTTACAATCAGGATTACATCGCCAATAGTAAGACCCGATTTTTTACTGATGTAAATGGCCAACACCTCTGTACCATCTAATACTGCACTTCCCCTTACTGCCAGCCCAATGCCTGCTCCCAGGAAAAAACCGCCAAATACACTTACCAGTACTTTGTCATTGGTAATTTGTGGATACGGTATTAATAGAACTGCTGCAGCAAGTCCTGCAATGGCCAGGGCTGTTTTAAATGCAAACCTGCTTCCTATAATATTATAACCCAGGATAATGAATGGAATATTTACAAGAATGAGTAATAGTGCAAAGTTGATGCCTGTAAGCTGCTGTATCAATAAGGAAATTCCGGTTGCTCCGCCATCTAAAAATGAATTAGGTAATAAAAATCCTCTTAAACCGAAGCCTGCCGATAGAACACCCAGTGTTATTAAAAATACATCAGATATCATTTTTTTTATAGAGATTCTTAATTCTATAAAACTTCTTGCATCTGCTAAAGTTTCAAATTTACCATCGCCGCTTAATTTTTTAATAAATATTTTGATCAGGTTAAGACGTTCATTTCTCATTTATTTAAAATTTGAAGATGAAAAAAAAGCAAATGATTTTTTAGTTTTAAAACTGCCCGGTGAAAACCTTTAAAAAAGGAAGTAACGGAGGTATTCATTTAAAAATACAAAAAGCCCGCTAACCTGCCAACTCGTTATAGTAAAATGCTTAAACAAAATATTTGCAGTTTTAAAAAAATCTTCCAATAGATACATGATAATGTTTATATCTTAATTGATCCTATATTTAATGATGAAATTTACAAATGCAGAAAAAATATTTGCTGCCACAGGTGCAGTAACTGGATGGTTTGCTATTATAGCACAATTAGTACTGATCATTCAAAACAGGGTAACTGATATTCCGGAAGCGATCATTCGTTTTTTTAGCTACTTTACGGTGCTCACCAATATCCTTGTTGCACTATGTTTTACATTTGTATGGATTAAGCCTGCAATAAAGAATGGTTTCTGGCTGTCTCCCATTATAAAAACGGCACTTTTAGTATATATACTTGTAGTGGGCATCATTTACAATGCTATCTTAAGATTTTTGTGGGCTCCCACCGGTCTTCAAAAAATAGTAGATGAATTACTTCACCTTGTTATACCAATGCTGTTTGTTATTTACTGGATTTATTTTGTGCCTAAAGAATCACTGCAATGGAAAAATGCCTTTAACTGGCTACTCTATCCTTTTATATACCTACTTTATATTTTAGCAAGAGGGGCTGCATCTGCCACCAATTTTTATCCATATCCTTTTGTGGATGTTTACAATCATGGCTATCAAAAAGTAATGATCAGTTGTGTATTGATGCTGTTGTTATTTTTAATGCTCTCCTTAATTTTTATTGGGCTAGGCAGGTTTGCTGCACGAAAAAAAGGGTCAGTTCATAAAAGCCATTTTTAATATTATTATTTTATATCTGGTATAATCATAGGCAGATAATAATAACAGAATATCGTAATTAATATTACACAAATAATGTTCATCACAAAACCTGTTTTAATCATATCTTTTAGCTGAAGGTGCCCACTTGCAAATACAATGGCATTGGGAGGCGTGCCCATGGGCAGCATTGAGGCGCAACTGGCAGCCAGTGTCATGGGCAAGCCGAGTAATATCGGGTTCAGATGAAGTGAATCTGCCATCCCTGCTATTACAGGAGCAAATACAATTACCTGTGCCACATTACTCATTACTTCGCTTAAAAAAATGGAGATAAGGGTAATGGAAAATATCAATAATAAAAGATTATTGCCTGCATTGGAAGCGATCCAGTTTCCAAGCATACTAATCAGGCCTGCTTTTTCCAGTTGATTGGCCAATGTAATTCCTCCTCCAAATAAGATTAAAATGCCCCAGGCCATTTTTTGAGTGTCTTTCCAGTGAAGCAAAAACACATCGCTTTCTTTATTGCCGGAGGGCATGATGAATAAACTGATGGCACCTATCAGAGCTATCATGGTATCATCCAGTTTAATAATTTTTAACTGGTTTACCAGGTCTTTAAAAATCCACAGCGAAGCGGTAAGTATGAAGATCATTAATACTCTTTTTTCTGCTACAGTCATTTTGCCCAGGTCTGACAACTCTTTTTCTATCATTAATTTTGTAGCCTCATTTGATTCAATTTTATTGGGATAAAGCAACCTAGTCATTACAATGTACAAGGTAAACAGCATTAGCAGGGAGAGTGGCAGGCACAATAACATCCAGTTGCTAAAACTAAAAGTATAACCATAATATTTTTGTAGATGACCCACATAAGCCACATTGGGTGGCGTTCCGATTATAGTAGCAATCCCTCCAAAATTGCTGCTGTATGCAATGGCCAGCATAATGCATACAGAAAAGTACCTGATATTGCCCTTGCCCTTATGATTTTGTTGCATTACCAGTATTACAGATGATGCAATAGGAAACATCATCATGGTAGTAGCTGTATTACTCAACCACATACTTAGCAGGCCTGTGGCTATTATAAAACCAAGTATAATACGGTTGCCACTGGTGCCTGTAAGTTTTACAATGCTTAGTGCAATCCGTTTGTGCAGGTGCCATTTTTCTATGGCAAGGCCCAGCATAAACCCACCCATAAATAAAAAAATAATTTTATCTGCATACGGTACGGTGGTTGCTTCAAGACTGGCAATATTCATTAAAGGAAATAATACAATGGGCAATAATGCAGCAACAGGCATAGGCATTGCATCAGTTACCCATAGCATAATGATTAGTACTGCTACCGCCAGCACCTTCACCTGGCCTGGGTTTAAACCAGGTAGATTCATAAAAAAAATCAGTGCAAAAAGTAATAATGAAGCAGCAATGCCCAGGTAGTGTTTGGTAACTTTACTCATATTTTATAAAACTTATGACCAAGATAATACTTAAATTCAAGTAATAATTATGTGGAAATATTTGTAAAACAATGAAAGAAGCTACCAATATAGAGGAAGTATTAGCCCAACAGCAGGCCATTATCGAGTGGGCCAAAATGCAACAAAGCAGGGTGGGATATTTTGCGGTGCTGTATAAGAAAATGACATTGGCTGTGCAGCAGGCTATTGTAGCCGCACAATTTGAAGATAACAGCCGCATGGAAAAACTGATTATCCATTTTGCCAATTATTACCTGCAGGCATGCAATGGATATTTGAATAAACAAACCATTTGCAATGCATGGCATTCTGTATTGGATGCCTGCGAAAATAAGAACCTGGTACTGTTACAACATTTAATATTGGGTATTAATACACATATCAATCTTGATTTGGCAAAAGCTGCAGTGCAAACAAGCCCCGGAGAATCATTGGAAGCTTTGAAAAATGATTTTGAAAAAATAAATGATATCATCGCATCACTTACCCAGCAAGTTCAAACGTGTTTGGAAAAAATATGGTGGCCCTTAAAATTGCTTACAGATATTACCAATAACAGGCATAAGGCGGTACTTAATTTTAGTATCAGCAATGCCCGAAAAGCTTCCTGGGCCAATGCTATGGCATTATCTTTAGTGCAGGGCGCTATGAAAGAAAATCATATTTTATTTATGGAAAAAACAGTGATAGAGATAACCAAAAAAATTATTAGCCCCGGCAGATTAACCTTGTTTTTATTAAAACCTGTTTTGTGGATGGAACCAAAGGAAGTGTCTGAAATCATAAATATTTTGCAGGACTGATCAGGGTTTTGCTGCTTTTTCTACATATTTTTTTAGCGATTTTCCAATAATATGTTTCCAACCTATCACATGGTTGGCCACGGATAAGTCTGTAAAAGAAGCTGGTATTTTTTCTAATCCCCGGTGGCTAAGTTTGATGATGGTTTGCGGACCTTTTTCAATAAGCTCAAAACTTACAATGGTTTCTATTGGGCATTCTTCATAGCTCCAGGTGTAAGCCAGTTTTTTATTTTTTTCAGCAGCTATAATGTTACAATGGATAGGGTAGTACCTGCCTTCTTTTTCTCCATACATGATAAAAGAAAATCCGGGTTCTGCAATAAATCTTTCTGTAGCAAAATACCAGTTCTTCATTTGTGTAGCACTGGTAAGCGCCTTCCATACAACATCAATGGGTGCGTTTAGTTTTTTTTCTACAGCAACAGTTTCAGGTGACATGGATAATATGGATTTAGTTATAGCAAAAAAAATAATAGCACGGTTAAATATAGTTTATTTTTGAACATCTATCAGCCGGCTATCGCTCTGCTATAAAAGGCAGAGAGGAAAGTCCGGACAGCAAAGGGCAACACACCGGTTAACAACCGGCTTTCCGATTATATCGGGAAAGAGATAGTGCCACAGAAAATAACTGTCTTTGCAGGTAACTGTAAGGATGAGGGTGAAAACGTGAGGTAAGAGCTCACGGTAGTGTTTGGTAACAAACGTTACGGGTAAACCTTGTGTGCTGTAATGCCACGTATACCAGCCTTTGAGGGCGGCCCGCCCGATCCTTTGTAAAAAAAGGAGGGTTGGAGGGTAGGCAGCAAGATTGTAACAGTAATGTTACAGCCAGATAAATGATGGCCGTTTCAACCGAAAGGTTGGGATAACAGAATCCGGCTTATGGCTGATAGATTTTTTTTAAGTGAATTTGGCTGAATGAATAAGTAAGCGCATAAAAAATGCCTCCGGAATTTCTGGAGGTATTTTTTATATAAGTAATATTTTAGGTACTTGAGTTTTTTAAAATTTCCCCTCATCCACATCTTTCAAAAACTTTATTAGACCCTTCATATATATTTGCTGATCGTCGTACAAACTCATATGGCTTCCATTGGGACATAATAAGAATCGTCCTTTGGCAAGTTGTGTGCTCATCCACTTCATATGTTCAGGATCCATTGTATCATGAGTGCCGCCAATGGTAAGTGCAGGTGTTTTTATTTGAGACAGTTGTGCTTTTACATCCCAGTTTAGCAGTTTGCCTGCAACGCCAAATTCACTGGGCCCCTGCATGGTTACGTATAAGGATTGATTGGTTTTTGCTAAGGAACGGTTCACCGGTTCGGGCCATTGATCAACAGGCATTCTTAAAATATGTTTTGCATAAAATTAGGCAGCAATAGTTGCATGTATTTAGGATTTTGAAAATCTCCTGCTGCTTCTATTTTCCTAATGGTATCCAATATTTTTGGATCAAATTGTTTGGCCAAAACATCCTGTGCATATTTACCATAGTCGGGGCAACTGCTCATCATATTACTTATGATCAGACCTTTTAAATTTTCCTGGTACTTTAATGCATATTGCATGGCCAGAATGCCACCCCATGAGTGACCCAGCAAATAAAAATTATTCTTATCAAGCTTTAATGCCTGGCGAACCTGTTCTACTTCTTCTACATAACGTGGCAAGTCCCACATGGAAGTGTCATTTGGGTTATCCGAATGGCCACAGCCTAACTGGTCGTAGTAAATAAATTCTATTCCTTCTGCCGGTAAAAAGTTTTCCAAGCATTCAAAATATTCATGGGTAGCACCCGGGCCACCATTGAGCAGTAGTAATTTTATTGTTGGATTATTACCAAAGCGTTTTGTCCATACGTTAAATTTCCCTTTGGGTGTTTGGATAGAAATAATTTTTATACCACCTGTTTGAACTCCGGAATCTGTAGAAGTAAAATAGCTGGTTGTAGCTGTTGCTTTTTTATCAGCAGGCTGGCTACAGGAAATAAAAAACATAAGTACTAAAATGAATAGTACAGGATAAGTTCTTTTTAAATTTAGCATCAGGATGAAATTTATTGATAAAAGAATTATATTATAAAACTGAAGTAGGATGCTAAAAAAAAGCATACCCGGTTAAAAATGTTTTTTAATAAGTTTGGCCACCACTTTATCTATTGGTAAGCTAACCGATTCTTCCGAAAACTGCTCCCAGTCTATAAAACGAAAGGTTTCTGTTTCTCCTGTGGCTTCATACACTTTTAATTGTGTTTCATCAAACTGAAAGGGAGTGCTGCGAATGGGTGCAGTAATAATGGCCAGTGGCTGAACCCGGTAATAAATGGAAATGATCTGGTGGGCAGGATTAAACGCACTTTGCTGGTAAAAATCTGTGGTATAAAGATGTTCAATAATGGCTACCGGCAAATTCATTTCTTCTATAAATTCTCTTTTCAAACAATCAATGGTTCCTTCCCCTTTTTCCAGCCCGCCGCCACAAAATTTAGTGTAATAATTTCCCCTGATGAACTCATCGCTAACCAGCACCTGCTTTTGTTCATTTATCAAAATGCCATATACCCTTACATTGAACATTGATTATTTTTTGGATGTTCTGAAAT
>JBBRFX010000119.1:0-12940 GCA_038241275.1 Chitinophagales bacterium | reverse complement strand
ATCAAAGGCAAGCTGGTAAGGGTTGTTATTTTTAATAAAAGCCACTGCGCCAGGGGAAATTATCGACTTCTTTTTGGAATTGTTTTTTACTGTTGCAGACATATGTACGATAAGGTTACATGTAAGTTATTGTTTATTTATTTAAATGCAGCACTATTTATTTTATTAAAATTCTTTTTAATCATTGCATAATTCACATATTTTACAATATGGTTACTCAGCATTCAACCGATTTATTTTATAAATATTATGGCAAATAGTAACAATCTGTTACGCTATGTTTTTAGTTGAAAACGTGTTATAATAGAACCTTTTTAGAGAAAGTTTTAAAAAGTATAAAGTCTCCAAATCCAATTATAAACCTCAATAAGCCTCACTTAAATTAAATTTTGTTAGATAACAGACTTGTGGTTATTAACTGCATTTAACCTGGTACTTTTTTAAACTTTGGCAAAGTTGCAGAAGTTGTTACTTTTGTGCGCCTTAACCCAGCAGGCATAAAGCCTTGCAATAACTATAAAAAGGTTGGGATAACATCAATTTATTTACAAAAAATAAAGCCTTTTATAAGGTTAGGAATATGAGCAAAGAACTTACATCAAGAGCGGAAGATTATTCGCAGTGGTACAACGAACTGGTAGTAAAAGCAGCATTGGCCGATCATTCAGCCGTACGTGGCTGCATGGTAATAAAACCTTATGGTTATGCTTTATGGGAAAACATGCGTGACCAGTTGGACAAAATGTTTAAGGAAACGGGGCATGTAAATGCTTACTTTCCTTTGTTTGTGCCCAAGAGCCTGTTTGAGGCAGAAGAAAAAAATGCCGAAGGATTTGCAAAAGAATGTGCGGTAGTAACTCATTATCGTTTAATTGCCGATCCCAATAATAAAGGAAAATTAATGGTAGATCCGGCTGCCAAACTGGAGGAAGAATTAATCATTCGGCCTACAAGTGAAGCCATTATTTGGAACACTTACAAGGGCTGGATACAATCATACAGGGATCTTCCTTTGTTAATAAATCAATGGGCCAATGTGGTTCGTTGGGAAATGCGCACCCGTTTGTTTTTGCGTACTGCCGAATTTTTGTGGCAGGAAGGGCACACTGCACATGCTACCAGGCAAGAGGCTGAGGAAGAAACCGTGAAGATGCTGCATGTATATGCCAGTTTTGTAGAAGAATATATGGCTGTACCCGTTATTAAAGGCGTAAAAACCGAAAGCGAAAGATTTGCCGGTGCAGAAGATACCTATTGTATTGAAGCATTGATGCAGGATGGAAAAGCATTACAGGCCGGCACTTCGCATTTTCTTGGGCAAAATTTTGCCAAAGCATTTGATGTAAAATTTAGCGATAAAAATAATAAGCTTGAATATGTTTGGGCCACAAGCTGGGGAGTAAGTACCCGGTTAATTGGTGCATTAATTATGGCACACAGCGATGACCAGGGCTTGATAATGCCACCAAAAATTGCACCCATCCAGGTAGTAATTGTTCCTATTTATAAAGGAGAAGATGGAAAAGCTTTGGTGGATGCAAAAGCAAAAGCCATTATAGAAGAATTAAAAGCTTTGGGCATAAGGGTTAAATACGATGATAACGATAATGCAAGGCCGGGCTGGAAGTTTGCAGAGTATGAACTAAAAGGTGTACCCGTAAGAATAGCCCTTGGGCAAAGAGATATAGAAAATAATGTAGTGGAACTGGCAAGGAGAGATACCAAAGAAAAAAAATCAGTTTCGATAGAAGGGCTGGCCAAGTATGTAAAAGATTTATTGGAAGAAATTCAGCAATATATCTTTAACAAGGCACTTGATTTTAGAGAAGAGAATACCCGCAAAGCCGATACATGGGATGAATTTGTAAAACTGCTGGATGAAAAAGCTGGTTTTATTTTGGCACATTGGGATGGTACTGCAGAAACAGAAGAAAAAATAAAAGAACAAACCAAGGCTACCATTCGTTGTATTCCCCTGGATAATAAACCGGAGGACGGCATTTGTATCCTTAGCGGAAAACCAAGCACACAAAGGGTTTTATTTGCCAGGGCATATTAAAGAAGTTTAAAAATTTAATTGTAGCATTTAAAATGTTTAATATAGAGTAGAAGAAGGCTGGCATTTTAAAAATATTAAATTAAAAAAAGGCGTTGACAATTGTCAACGCTTTTTTTATAATTGGTATTAAATAGTATCAATGCATTTTTTTGAAATCAATGATTTTCATCAGAGCCATTTCACAAAAAAGAATCTTTATTTTGTTGATGTAAGAAATATTGTTAATATTCGTATCTAAACCAAAACAACTTATCAAAATGGAGAACAATCAAAATTTAATTACTGCAGATCTGCAGGTAGATGGATTTGCCTATACTCATCTAAAAGAAACCGCCATGTGGAGCAGGTTCCTGGGAATTGTAGGATTTGTTATTTCGGCGTTGTATGTTGTTATTGCAATATTTGCAGGAACGTTTATGTCTACATTGGGCAGCAGTTTGCAAACTGCAGGTTTTATGGGAGGAGGTGTGATGCTTAGCATTTTTTACCTGGTATTTGCAGGTATCGGATTTGTAGTGTCGCTATTTATGTTTCGGTTTGGGAAAAATATGAAATTGGCTTTGCAAAATACCGAACAGGAGAGCCTGAACGCTGCTTTCCTTAATCTTAAATTGGTGTATCGCTTTTACGGAATTATTATGATTATCGGGTTGGCATTTATGGTGCTCGCTATTGTAGTGGGCATTGGTGCCGCAATGTTTGCATCCAAATAAAAAATTATAAATATTAAAAAAGGCTGTTGAGTAAACAGCCTTTTTTAATTTAAACAGTTTATTCTTTGGTAGCAAGATAATTGTAATCTTCCAGCAACTTTTCCAGGAAATCCAGGGAGGGCATATTAGATTCTATTTGCAACACTGATTTAATTTTATATTCAACCCTCAGGCACAGGTCTTCATTTCTTCTTTTTTTTGCCTGTGTAACCACCGTTTTGATGGTGTTGATATCATTATCCGACAAACGCATCACTTGTGGAAATTGTACCTGGTAGTTTTGACTGTCAATATTCATAAATACGGTATCATCTACACTCATGTTTGATTTGGTATCTATAACCACGGTGCCTGCTGCAATATCTCCCAGCCGCTGGCTCCTGGGCGAAAGAGAAATCGTAATCAATACTGCAATGCCCAACAGCCCGGTGATGATAATGTAGGCAAATAATATTTCGTCAGAAAAATAGATATACCCAAATAAAAATGGCCATTCAAAAAATTTGGTGATCCATCTTAACACATATTGTCCGCTGGTAGGCTCGCTGCCTGAAAGACTGATTACCCGGATATTCATCAATTTTTTTCCGAAGGTCTGACCATTCATGCTTATTTCTGTAATAAGCGAGTATAGCAGCATTGGAAGGGAAATAACTATAATATCAATCCCAATATTGCCCCTGCCTAAATCAAGGCCATCATAAAGTAAGGTTTTTAAACTATACAAATAAATGATCAGCAGCGTAAAATCTATCAGGTAAGCCAGCAACCGTTTATGAAAAGGGGCTATCTCAAACTCTAGGTCTATATTAAAAACAGTATTGATTTGTACAGTGGCCATACTTACTGCAATTTACAATTACAAACAAAACGAACCGGTAAAACGATATTTTTTTATTATTAAAAAAAGCAGCAAATTGTATTTTGTAAAAAAGCTGTTAGCTAATAGCTGTTAGCCGTTAGCACATTAGCACATTAGCACATTAGCACATTAGCACATTAGCACATTAGCACATTATTCCTGGTACTATGAGAGAAGCGATGTTTATTAAGAAGAATGTGGAGAAGTGGAACCAATACCAACAAGGAAACTCCACCGACCCTGATGAAACCGCCCAACGTTTTATTACGCTGATTGATGACCTGTCTTATGCCAAAACATTTTATCCTAAAAGCAAAGTAACCCGCTGGATAAACGGCCTTGCTGCCGGTATTTACCAAAGTATTTATAAAAATAAAAGAGAAAAGTACAGCCGCATCTTTGATTTTTGGAAATACGAATTACCCATTGTATTTAAAAAACACCATCGTACTTTTTTATTTACCGTTTCTATTTTCATTTTGTTTGTTACAATAGGCGTTTTGTCGTCACATTCAAATCCTGATTTTGTAAGAGGCGTTCTTGGTAGTAATTATGTAGATATGACGGAGGAGAATATTGCAAAGGGCGATCCTTTTGGTGTGTATAAGGATGAAAATCCATTTACCATGTTTGTGCGCATTGCATTTAATAATATCAGGGTGGCTTTCTTTACTTTTATTGGTGGATTTACCCTGGGATTTTTTACCCTGAAAATATTATGGAGCAACGGGGTTATGCTGGGCTGTTTTCAATATTTGTTTTTTGCCAATGGATTGGGCATTCAATCTGTGCTGGTTATCTGGATTCATGGAACCCTGGAAATATCCTCTATCGTTATTGCAGGTACCGCAGGTTTTATACTTGCCAATGGCATTTTATTTCCGGGTACTTATACAAGGCTCGAATCCTTTAAGCGGGGAGCAAAAGATGCAGCCAAAGTGTTGATTTGCCTTATTCCTTTTTTTATAGCAGCCTCTTTCCTGGAAAGTTATGTTACCCACCTCATGGGCCGCACATATGATAAAGAAATGAACCAGGGCTTGCCCGTGTGGGTAAGCGTAATTATATTGGCTGCATCGCTTGGCTTTATTGTTTGGTATTTTGTAATCTGGCCCATCCTGTTGCATAAAAAAGGACGTTTTATAAAAAATGACGACATTATAAAACGACTGTATAACCGCAATGATTAAACGCTTCGTCATATTTTTATTGTTTGCTGTAATGCTGCATGCCGGTTATGCTCAAAACCCGGATGCTGATTCTGTTTTGATGATACAGGATCAGCCTGTAGATACTCCGGCAGATGAAAATGAAAATTATGAAGAAGCAGAAGAACTGTTTACAGATACCATTGTAAACATTCATGCAATTTCTATTTTGCCTGATACCGTAAACTACTGGAAAAATAAAAAAGAATTCAGTTATGTAAAAAACCTTGACAGCCTGCTGAAGGCTTTGCAGGAAAAGCAGGAAGCTTCTAAGGAAAACAAAGTGCGTTTGCCCAATCCATCTTTCCTGGATAACATTTTTAATGCTCCTTTTTTAAAGTTGATATTATGGACGATGGCAGCCATTTTTGTTGGCGTGATTTTATTTCAGCTTTTTAAAAATAATGGGTTTTTTAAAAGAGCGGATAGGGTGGGTGTGCAGGAAGAAGCAGTATTGCCAGATGATGATATACTGGAACAGAATTTTGATAAACTATTGCAGCAGGCCTATAACCTGGGCGATTTCAGGTTGGCAATCCGTTACCAGTTTTTAAAAACACTGCAGCGTTTAAGAGATAAAGAATGGATAGAATTTTCGGTGGATAAAACAAACAGCCGTTATGTACATGAAGTGCCTGCACAATGGCGTAATGATTTTGCAAAATTGATTTTAAACTACGAATATGTATGGTATGGAAATTTTGCACTTACGGCAGCACAATATGACTTGTTGCAAAAAAAATATACATCTTTTAATGAAAAAATATAAATACCGGTTTGTTTAAAAGCATTCGTCATATCATAATTGTTTTTGTTTGCACAGGCTTTTTATATTCCTGTACCCAAAAAAGTAAATTACCCGATTTGCGGGAAAGGTATGGCTATATGGATACCAGGCCATTTGGAACCTATACTGCCTACCGGATGTTTGAAAATATTTTTCCCGATAAATATGTAAACTTTAGTGAAAAACCATTTTCTAAATTTTACAACAATACTCATTTTGATTCGGCATCGCTTTATATCAACATCAGCAATAAATTTTATGTAACGGATGAAGATGCACAATCACTGATAGATTTTGTTTACGAAGGTCATACGGCATTCATTGCAGCATCCGTCATTGATACGGTGCTGCTGTCTAAGTTATTTTGCCGGCAGGCAAATACAGATTTGTTAGTATTGATGAATGCCCGTAAATACCGTCAAACATCTGTCAATTTATTGCCCGATGATTTTTCGGTGCAGGATAGTTTCTCCTACTATTATCTTCCATTTATCAATTATTTTTCTGAAATAAATTCTGAAAGAGGCCGGATAACAGGCTATAACCAGGATGGTCAGCCCAATTTTATGGTTTTCTTCTGGGGCAAGGGAAGGCTGTTCCTGCATTGCGAACCAAGAACCCTGAGCAATTATTTTTTATTAACCGGCAACAATCACCTCTACCTAAAGCAGATGATGCAGTTGATGAATGAGCACCCGGGCAATATATTCTGGGACAATTATTATAATAAAATAAATTACCGGCCATCTGATGATCAGTCTTTTTCTACACTGTCTGCAATTCTTAAACATCCTGCACTGGCCATGGCTTTCTGGATAACATTAGCTTTATTGCTTTTGTATATTCTTTTTGGGGGCAAAAGAAAACAGCGCATTGTGCCGGTGATAAATCCTGTGCAAAATAATTCGATTGCTTTTACAGAAGCCGTGGCAGGGCTGTATCTTACAGAAAAAAATAATAAAAATATTGCAGATAAAATGATTAGCTATTTTAACGAGTATATACGTACCCGCTATTTTTTAAATATACATACTGCCAATACAGATTTTATAACTGCACTCAGTAAAAAAAGCGGGGTAGAATTTGATCATGTGCAATCTTTATATTATGCCATCCAGCAAATAAGCGCAGCCGGTGAGGTAAGTGATTTTGAGCTGTTATCTCTTAACGAACAAATTCAGCAATTTTATAAAAAAAGAAACTAATGGAAGAACAATTTTTTGAGGAACACACAGCGGTTACAGAATTAAATGAAAAAATGGGGGAGATAAGAAATGAGATTTCCAAAGTGATAGTAGGGCAGCAGCAGGTGGTAGATCTTTTGTTGATAGGACTTTTATGCGATGGCCATTTATTGCTGGAAGGTGTGCCGGGAGTAGCCAAAACACTGGCAGCTAAACTCATTGCAAAAATTATTGATGTTAAGTTTAGCAGGCTGCAGTTTACACCCGACCTGATGCCGGGTGATGTGATAGGTAGCTCTGTGTTTAATCCTAAAGAAGGGAGTTTTTACTTTAAGCCCGGGCCCATCTTCAGCAATATTGTGTTGATAGATGAGATTAACCGTTCACCGGCAAAAACACAGGCCGCATTGTTTGAAGTAATGGAAGAAAGACAGGTAACGGTGGATGGACACACGCATATGATGGAGTATCCTTTTTTGGTGCTGGCTACTCAAAACCCGATAGAGCAGGAAGGAACCTACCGCCTGCCCGAAGCACAGCTCGACCGGTTTTTGTTTAAGGTAGAGATAGGTTATCCTGCATTGCATGAAGAGGTAATTATTCTTACTAACCAGCAGGGTAAAACGCAGAATGAATTGCTGCAGGATGTAAATAAACTGTTATCTGCCGAAAGTATTTATCATTACAGGCAGGTGGTGCAGCAGGTAAAGGTGGAGCATAAACTGTTGGAATATATTGCAGGGATCGTACATGAAACCCGCAATAATCCATCCTTATACCTTGGTGCCAGTACCCGTGCTTCCCTGGCATTACTAAAATCATCCAAAGCAGCAGCGGCCTTAAAGGGAAGGGACTTTGTGATACCGGAAGATATCATTGAAATGGCTCCGCATGTGTTGCGTCACCGCATTATGCTCACACCCGAAAAAGAGATGGAAGGGCTTACTCCAGACGATCTTATCAGTAATATATTAAAGGCTTTGGAAGTACCACGATAAATATAAAATAATCAGTCTTGAATATTATTAAGAAATATATCGGCGATCTTTTTTTAAGCACCAGGTTTTACCTGGCTGCAGGGTTTTGTGCTTTATTATTTGTGGTGGCTTTTTTTGTTCCTGTGATAATGAGCTTTGCAATAATTGTTTTTTTTGCATTTATTTTATTGTTGGTAGCCGATTATTTATTTCTTTTTTTATTGGCCAATGCTCCCAAGGCTAACAGGGTAGTAGCTTCCCGCCTGAGTAACGGGGATAAAAATATCGTGGAGTTAAATATCAGGAATCGTATCGGCTTTAAAGTTACAATCAAAATAATTGATGAACTGCCCATACAACTGCAGGAAAGGGATTTTCAATTAAATAAAAAATTTGCAGCCGGTCAGCAACAGATTATTCAGTACACGCTGTTGCCTGCAGAAAGAGGGTTGTATGCTTTTGGTAATATCATTTTATTTGTATCTGCTTTTATAGGTTTTGTGGTAAGAAGATTTACGATACCTGCACAGCAAACGGTGAGTGTTTATCCTTCTTATATGCAGATGCGTAAGTACCAGTTAATATCCAGGTCTACCACCAACAATGAACCCGGAAACCAGCGCAAGCGTAAGATAGGCCAGAGCATGGAGTTTGAGCAGATAAAGGATTATGTAAATGGGGATGACATTCGTACCATCAACTGGAAAGCAACTGCAAGGCGTGGGGTTTTGATGGTGAATAATTATGTGGATGAAAAATCGCAACAGGTTTATTGTGTGATAGACAAAGGGAGGTTGATGAAAATGCCTTTTAATGGACTGAGCCTGCTGGATTATTCCATCAATGCGGCGCTGGCATTAAGTAATGTATGCCTGCAAAAGCAGGATAAGATTGGGCTGATAAGTTTCTCCAGCAAGTTGGCTACTGTGATACCTGCAGAAAGAAAACCTGTGCAACGAGAAAATATTTTGCAGGCATTGTATAAAGAGCAAACCGCTTTTTTAGAAAGCGATTATGAGATGCTGTATATGCAGATACGTAATAAAATAAAGCAACGCAGTTTGCTTATTTTATTCACCAATTTTGAATCGGTTAGTGGCCTGCGCAGGCAAATGAATTACCTGCGTTCCATTGCCCGGCATCATTTATTGCTGGTTGTATTTTTTGAAAATACAGAACTGAATAAATTGTCGCATGAAGAAGCCATTACAGTAGATGATGTGTACATAAAAACCGTAGCAGAAAAATTTGTATTTGAAAAAAAAATGCTGGTGAAGGAACTGCAGAAATACGGTATCCTTTCTATTTTAACTGCTCCGGAAAATCTTACCATAAACAGCATAAACAAATATCTGGAATTAAAGGCGAGGCAGGCGGTTTAGGGTGTTTTGTAGTTCATAGTTGATGGTTCATTGTTGATAGTGAATGGAAATGGTTCATTTTCAATTTCATTGCTGGTTGGTGAATTAGCCTGTTATTTAAGACATTGATAGGTTTGTGAATAACTCCGGGCTGTTAGCTCCATTAAGAATAAGCCAATCATTTTAAGATATTTTTTGTTGATTTTTTTGCGCGGAGCTGATGTGTTACTTTCGCAAAAAAATACTTTGGCAAATAAAGGATCTTATTGGGCAAAACATAAGGAGCAGTTAGATGGCACGGATCAGGTAAGGCCAGAGAAGAAAGTTCATGTGCCTATTTCTGATGAATTGAAACTAACATTTGAAGCAGGCCAGGTGTTGTTATTGGATAAACCATTGCACTGGACTTCCTTTGATGTGGTGCGCAAAATCCGCAATGCCATTCGTATAAAAAAAGTAGGTCATGCCGGCACTTTAGATCCGCTGGCAACAGGTCTGCTTATTGTGTGCACCGGCAAATTCACAAAAAAAATAAATGAATACATGGCCCGGGAAAAAGAATATACCGGTTCTTTTACTTTAGGCGCCGTTACGCCCACCTATGACCGGGAAAGCACTGCTTTTGATTTTAAAGATACGCAAGCCATTACAGAAGAGCAGGTACATGCTGCTACAAAAAATTTTATAGGTGATATACAACAGATACCCCCCATCTATTCGGCCATAAAAAAAGATGGCGTGGCTCTATATGATTTGGCACGCCGGGGAGTAGATGTAGAACTTAAACCCAGGGCCATTACTATCCATTCATTTGAAATTACAGCTTTCGAAATGCCCATTGTTTATTTTAAAGTAGTTTGTTCCACGGGAACGTATATACGAAGTTTGGCCCATGATTTTGGTGCCGTACTTGGCTGTGGCGCTTATTTAAGCGAATTGCGCCGTACAAGGATAGGGGAATATTCGGTAGATACTGCAGTGGGGATGGAGGAGTTTATAGAAAAGCTGAATGGGGAGGGGTGAATTGTCAATGGTCAATGGTCAAAGGTGAAAGGTGAAAGGTGAAACCGTCAAAATCTAAATGATATAACAAGTTTAAAAAACGTTAAACCTTAAACGTTAAACCCTTAAACGTTGAACCTCTTGAAACCCTAAAACGGATAACTTATCCCTACGGTAAAATTAAAATTCTCATACCTCCATTTCCTGTATTCATCATCTTTGCCACGGGTAAATATTTTTCTAAATGCATCGTCAAATCCAATAGAGGGTGCTTTCCAACCACTGTTGATGGTACTTAATTCGGGGCGTTTAAAACGAAAGCCAAAGTCAAACCTAAGCACCACATAATTAAAATCCAGTCTAAAACCAGTGCCTGCAGATAAACCCAATTCTTTGTAAAGGTTTTTGAACCGGAACAAAGCACTATCTACACTGCCATCTATCTTGGTATTTTTAATGGTCCATATATTTCCAATGTCTACAAAAACAGCACCTCTCAGGGTGAGCAGGTTGGGGATAATGCGGGCAATATCATACCGGTATTCTGTATTCATTTCAAACTGAATATCACCTGTGCGATCATTAAAAATGTTTTGTTTGTAAACGGGAAGCATTTGTCCGCCACGTCCTATACCACGTACCGGCCAGCCCCTCATACTGTTATTACCGCCCGCAAAAAATTGCTTAAAGAATGGTAAAGAAGAATCTTTAAATAACGGAATACCCACACCTAAATATACACGCTGTACCAATGTAGTTTTAGGAAAATTGATGGTGTATTTATATTCTGCATCCATTTTTATAAAACTCTTTTTATACTTTTTTAATATAGGCAGCAGTCCCCAGGGGGTAAGACCAGACTCTTCTATATTTGCTTTGATGCTTCTCTCTTTGGAAAGGCTCTTTAAATGTTTTGGGTTTCTGTAAGTGGTAGAAAATCCAGCTCCCATACCCACTACAAAAGAAGTGTTGTAGGAATATTTTAAAAAAAGGTTCTCTTCCAATATTTGTAAAAAAGCAGGAGACTGATTAAAGAGGTAGCTGAATTCTGCATTCAATGGTTTAACAATATAGTTGGTTGTTCTATATTCATTATTTCTTTTGCTTGGTACCGACTTACCAAAACTGAGGTTAACAGATTGCAGGTTAAAAAGATTCAGCCTGTTATTTAAAGAAACATTGGTATTAATAAATGATTCCCCGGGTTTATTGGTAGTCCTGCTTTTTTTTCTAAAAATAGTTGGTATAAAATTAATGTTGCGGGGGATGGTAACATTATTGGTATAACTTAATTCAGTAGAATTGATGAGGCCCGTAGTAGTACCCCTGTTATTGTTGTTTAGTTCAATACCGGCACGTAAGCCATGCCTCATACGAATGGCTTCCCGGCCAATATTACGATCCAGTAAAGACATGTTGATAGAAAGGCCAAATAGATTTCCTCCCAGGGCATTATTGGTATTATTGGTTGCCGAATAACTTGCTTCTACTGCAGCTTCAAAACCATATTTTTTGGTTGGCACCAGTTCCACAATCAGATCAACCTTGCTTGTGTCGGGCAATTCTTTTATCTGGATATTGGTTGTTTGCCACACACCGGTTTTAGCAAGGTTAGAAAGTGTTTTATTGTATTCTGCCTGGCTATATACCTGGTTTGGCCGCAGTGTTACATTGCGTGATAAAAAACCGATTTTGAAAATTGGTTTATGGTACCTGAGTACAAAATTTCGGGTAGCCCTTTGCGTTATAGTGGTTGTATCGTTAATATTATCTCCCGGAATAAAATCCTGTAAAATGTAAATTTTATTTACAACATATTTATTCAGTTTGGTAGTGTCCTGGGGTTTGTTTAACACCATGGCCAGCTTTATGCTGGGAGAATCCCGCTGTGCCTGCGCTTCTGCCAATAATCGTAATTGTTCAAAAGGGTCATCACTAATATTGGTTAATGCTTCAATGGTTGTATCGCCCCGCATCCTTAGTTCTGCGGCAGTAAATTTATAATAACCGTTGTTTCTAAAGGTATCTACCTGCCTGCTTATCTCACCAAGTACACCGGCTTTGGTAATGGGATTACCCTCTACCAGTATACTTTTATTGCTGTATTTGATTGCCAGTTCCTGCAGGTCTGGTTTGTTTAACCGGTAACTGATCGTATCTATTTTGGTGGGATTGCCGGCATCTACTGTGTAATGAACAGATACTTTTTGGCCGGAAGTATCAGCCCTGTAACTCACTTTGGAATTATAATAACCAAGGTGAAACATAGACGCTCTCATATTATTGGCAGAAAGTACAGAGTATCCGGTATCATAAGCCGGGGGCCTTTTTAATATCTCAATAAAAAAGAATAAGCTGGTAGTTTTAATTTGAGAACTGTCATCTAACTGGTTGGCCAGCCTGTCTAACAAAGCGCTTCGCTCCAGTTTAGTAAAATTGCCGCCATTTACTTCGTAAGTGTTTTTGCTAAGGTAAGGTTTGTTCCGGGGGGCTTTTCTTGTAAATTTAAAAGTGCAGGAACAGAATAGCAGCAACAGGATTAAATAAGGGCGGAAAATTTTGAATGAGTTCATATCTTTCAGTGAAAATAATAGCATAAATATAGAGCCATGTTAACCAAAGCTACCATCAAATATATTCAAAGTTTACAGCACAAAAAATTCAGAGATGAACACCATGCTTTTACAGCGGAAGGTCCTAAGGTAGTAACCGAATTATTGCATAGTCATTTTTTCATATGTAGTGCTGTGTATGCGCTAGATTCATGGGTAGAAGCACTGCCAGAAG
>JBBRFX010000118.1:0-13169 GCA_038241275.1 Chitinophagales bacterium | reverse complement strand
TTCTGCAATCAATTCCTGTATTTCGGACAGTTTAGTTCTAGCACCTGCTTGTTGCAACCAATCATACAACAAGCCCAAATCTTTTACCAGCATTTGCGGCTGCGCAGCATTGTATTTACCCAGTATTTTTATAACAGTATCATTGTACTGTTGAGTAAGTAAACCACTTAAGCCCATTCTTGTACTACCCATATCTATGCCATCCATAATATCTGCAACGGGTTTATCGCCTTTGATGGTTGAAAAATATTCAAAGCTCTCTCCTCTTTGTGCCGGCACACCAAATCCCTGGCTCTTGTGCTGGCTGCGGCTTTCTGCTGCCATTTCTCCATAACTTTTACCAAGAATAGGATTGTACATCCCCACATCTATTTTTAACTGATCCTCTCTTTGGGTATTGTTTCCTCCAAAATTAAAAGTGTTCCATAAAAGGCGTTTAGCCTGCCATACCGTTACCCCGTTTTTTAATTGCTCGGGAAATTTTGAAGCATCTGCTGCTGCATCAAAAGCTTCGGAAGCAAGGATAGCAGATGAAGTGTGGTGTCCATGCCCGCCTTCGCCGGTAGTAGGAAAACGGCTAATGATTACATCAGGTTTAAACTTACGAATCACCCAAACCACATCGCTAAGTATTTTATCATGCCCCCATTTTAGAAGGGTTTCTTCAGGATTTTTACTGTAGCCAAAATCATACGCCCTGGTAAAAAATTGTTCGGCACCATCTATTCGGCGGGCCGCCAGCAACTCCTGTGTTCTTATCAGGCCAAGGTCTATCCCCTGTTCATCGCCAATTAAATTTTGTCCTCCATCGCCCCGGGTAAGGCTCAGGTATCCTGTTCTAAACCTGCGTTCATTAGCCAGGTAAGCCAGTAAGCGGGTATTCTCGTCATCGGGGTGGGCGGCTATGTATAACACTGATCCAAACACTTCCAGCTTTTTTAATTGCTGTAAAATATCTGCAGAACTATGCGACCGGGGAGTTTGAGCAAGAACATTGGTTACAAAAAAAAGACTGAGAAAGGCTGGCACTAGTTTTTTCATTCAACGGTTTTTGAGATACGAATGTAAGGCAATGTTATTTACAGGCATTACCACTTATCAATGTAGAATATAAAAAAGCATCCTCGTTTGGTATTTGTTTTTAATTGGCTTGATTATTCCATCATTGTTTATAAAAGAAAATTTAGTTTTGATCAAATACTCAGGCTTATGTATATAAGAATATCAACCTTCATTTTATTGCTCTTTGTTTTTTTTAGTGGTAATGCCCAACAAACTTTACCCTACAACATTAATAAAAAGATAGTGGGCCAAAACGGCGCTGTTGTTTCTGCACATCCGCTGGCAAGCCAGGCCGGGTTAAAAATGTTGAAACAGGGAGGTAATGCGATAGACGCAGCAATTGCTACACAATTGGCGCTGGCAGTGGTTTACCCCGGAGCAGGCAACCTGGGTGGCGGTGGTTTTATGCTTGCTTTTTTGGCCAATGGCAAAACCATTGCATTGGATTACAGAGAAACAGCCCCTGCCAAAGCCTATAAGGATATGTACCTGGATAAAGCAGGTAATCCTATAACTGCCTTATCGCTGGAAGGCCCCCTGGCCAGTGGTATTCCCGGTACAGTTGCAGGATTATTTGCAAGTATGAAATACGCCAAACTTCCTTTTAAAAATATCATAGCTCCTGCTATTGAACTGGCAGAAAAAGGATTTGCCATCACTGCATCGCAGGCACAAAGTTTTAACAGCAACAAAGCAGAATTCCAAAAAATGAACAATCATCCTGTGGCGTTTGTAAAAAACACTCCCTGGAAAGAAGGCGATTTATTGATACAGCCCGAACTGGCACAAACACTAAAGCGTATACGCAGCAAGGGTGCCAAAGGTTTTTACCAAGGTACAACAGCCAAACTTATTGCAGCAGAAATGAAAAGAGGAAACGGTATCATCAGCATGCTGGATTTAAAAAATTACAAGGCCAAAGAAAGATTAGCCATCAGGTATAATTATAAAGATTATGAAATATTGGGAATGCCCATGCCCAGCAGTGGCGGTATTATTGTGCAGCAACTCATGAAAATAATTGAACATAGAAATATTGCAGCCATGGGATTTCACAGCGCTGCAAGTGTGCAGTTGATGGTAGAAGCAGAAAGAAGAGCTTTTGCAGACAGGGGCACTTACATGGGAGATGCCGATTTTGCAAAAGTGCCGGTAAAAACACTGGTAAGTGAATCGTACTTACAGCAACGCATGAACGATTTTATACCAGGGGTAGCCGGCAACAGTGTACAAACCAAAGAAGGAAATATTGCAGAGAGTGAGGAAACCACTCACATTAGTATTGCAGATAATGAAGGCAATGCAGTAGCTGTAACTACCACTTTAAATGGTGGATACGGAAGTTATACGGTAGTAAATGGTGCCGGCTTTTTAATGAACAACGAAATGGACGACTTTAGTGTAAAGCCCGGTGCTCCCAATATGTATGGTGCTGTAGGCAAGGCTGCTAATGCCATTGCTCCCGGCAAAAGAATGCTTAGCAGCATGACGCCCACCATCGTTTTAAAAAACAACCAGGCCTATATTGTGGTAGGCACGCCAGGCGGCACCACTATACCCACAAGTGTTTTTCAAAGCCTGGTAAATTTGCTGGAATTTAATTTGAACGAAGCCGATGCTGTAAACAATCCCAAGTTTCATCATCAGTGGCTGCCGGATGAAATTGATGTAGAAAAAGGTTTTCCTGAAAACGTTGCTGCAGCACTGCGGGCCATGGGTTATAAAATTACCAATAGATCTGCCATTGGCCGAACTGAACTCATCAGGATAACCAACAATGCCGGAAGAAAAATTACGGCCATTGCTGATAAAAGAGGAGACGATGCCGCTGAGGGATACTAACTGTTCTTTATATAACATATTTTTGCACTCAAAATATAAACCATTTAACTATTTTATGCCAAAAAGTGATCTGTATTAAAACTTGAAAGCACAGCATCCGGTAAAAATTAATCCATTTGCCTGTTTACTGTATTACAATAAATTGATAAAATTTTGTATTGCATTTGTGGTTAATCCCTATTGGCTAATTTTACAAACAATTGATTTTTCTGCAAAAATTTTTTAAAATATTAAAAAGGGTTTTACTGGTACTAATTTTACTGGTAGCTGTTTTATATGGCCTGCTCCACCTCTCGGGCGTACAAACCTGGCTGGTTAAAAAGATTGCCGGCAATCTTTCTGAACAACTGGAAACAAGGGTTACCTTAAAAAAAGTAGATTTTCGTTTTTTTGATAAACTGCTTTTAAAAGATTTGATGGTAGAGGACCGTAAAAAAGATACACTCCTTTTTGCCGGAACTGCCAGCGTAAATATCACCGATTGGTTTTTTTTAAAAGATACCATCACATTAAATAATGTGGGGCTGGAGGATGCTGTTGTGAATATGAACCGCAAAGACTCTGTGTGGAATTATAAATTTTTAATCGATTATTTTTCTTCGCCTTCCACAGGAAAGAAAAAGAAAAAAGGTTATCAAATAGACATCAAGGAAGTACACCTCAAAAATATCAGGTTTAATCAATCAGACAAATGGGTAGGGCAAGACATGATTGTTTCCCTTCAAAAACTGGATGTTACGATGGATAAGCTGGATATTGACAATAAGCAGATATTCGTCAATGACATTTACCTGGAGAAACCGATATTTTATCAAACAGGATACGAAGGCAACAAACCCAAGGTAACCGACCTTACAAGTATATTGGCCCAGATACCGGTAGTGTCTGCATTTAAATGGAATAATTCTGGTTGGATATTCAAATTAAAAAAGCTCCAGGTTTTTGATGGCAGTTTTCATAACAATAAGTTTACAGTAAGAGCGCCCTATACCGATAAGTTTGATGGGCAGCACATCACTTTTTCTACCATTAATGGCAGTATAAGTGATGTAGTATTTTTAAATGATACCCTGCAAGCCAATATATCGCTGAGTGCCAAAGAACGCAGTGGGCTTGATATTAAAAAACTCCAAAGCCATCTTAAGTTCAGCCCCGAGTTGATGGAATTTAAAGACCTGGAATTGCAGACCAACAAGAGCAAGCTGGGCAATTATTATTCTATGCAATACAGTTCTTTTAATAAAGACATGAGCAGTTTTATTCATAACGTAACACTGCAGGCCAATTTTAAAGAAACGGTTTTAAGCACAGATGACCTTGCCATATTTGCCCCTACACTTGCAGGTATGAAAAGAACATTTTTTATACAGGGAGATGCCAAAGGCACCATCGATAATTTTTCTGCAAAAAACATGAAGCTAAAAACCGGCAACAGCTTCTTTGATGGAAACTTTGCCATGAGAGGACTTCCGGATATCAACACAACTTTTATAGAACTTCGTTCAAATTTGTTGCAAACAAATTACAATGAACTTATCACCATAATACCTTCATTAAGAAAAGTGCAAACGCCCGCTTTAAATAAACTGGGCTCCATAAAATATACGGGCAACTTTACAGGCTTCACCAATGATTTTGTGGCATTCGGAAATATTTATACCAACCTTGGAAATATTACAGCCGACCTTAACATGAAATTGCCTGCAAACGGCCAACCCATTTATTCAGGCAAATTAAATACAGCAGGATTTAACCTGGGGCAGTTTTTAAATAATAAAAATTTAGGCATGGTAGCTTTAAATGGCACCATCAAAGGAAAAAACTTTACCCTCGATAAGCTGGATGCCAACTTTGACGGACAGATAAAAAGACTGGATTATGCAGGCTATCAATATCAAAATATTACGATCAACGGAGACTTTGAAAAGAAAGTTTTCAGGGGTACCCTTTCTATCAATGATCCTAATATTAAAATAAGCAGGCTGGATGGTGAAGTAAGCCTTTCGGGCAAAGAGCTTGCATTTAATGCCGATGCCAACCTGGAATACATCAATTTTAAGAACCTTGGTTTTAGCAAAGAGCTGATCACTTTATCCGGTTTATTCAATCTGAATTTTACCGGAAATAATATTGATAATTTTTTAGGTACTGCCAGCATATATGATGCAAACCTGCAGCGTGACAGTACCCGTTTATCATTTGATTCTCTCCTGCTAAAATCTTACATAATAGACGGACAGAAAACACTGAGCATACAATCAAATGAGCTGGATGCTACGCTAAACGGGCAGTTTAAAATAATGGAACTCCCGGATGCCTTCAAAGTGTTCCTGGCAAAATATTATCCGTCTTATATAAAACCCCCTAAGGGCGCTGTCAGCAATCAGGACTTTAGCTTCAACATCAAAACAAATAATATTGAAGAGTACATACAGTTATTTGATAAAAGATTAAAAGGCTTTAACAATGCCCGCATAGATGGAAGCCTAAAGCTAAATACCTATGAACTTAAGATAAAAGCATTGGTACCTGAGTTTAGCTACGATGGCAAGCGGTTTATTAATACCAACCTGCAGGGTAACGGTAACAGGGATACGCTTTTTGCAGATATAGCCGTGGATGATATTATAATAAGCGATAGCCTTCATTTTCCGGGCAGCAAATTAAAGCTGGCTGCCAATAATGATTTGTCTTTGATAAATCTAAAGACCAGTGCAGGTAAAACATTAAATGATGCAGAACTCAATGCCAGTATTAAGAGCCTTGATGATGGCGTAAGAATTCACTTTTTCCCTTCATCATTTGTAGTAAACAATAAAAAATGGCTGCTCGAAAAAGATGGAGAACTCACCCTTCGCAAAAATTATTTAGACGCCAGCGAAGTAAAGTTTTCAAGTGAGCAGCAGGAAATTGTTTTATCTACAGAAATGGATGAATTAACAGATGATATTCATCTATTAGCGAAACTTAAAAACGTAGTTCTCGAAGATTTTCTTCCTTTTTTTATAACCAAACCTGTAATTAAAGGACAACTCACAGGTACTGCCACCATCAGCGATCCGTTAGGAAAACAAAAAGTAAATTTTGTGGGTTTTGCTGATAGTTTTTCGCTGGATAATAAATATATAGGCAAGGTAAATATTAATGGCGGCGTAAATACAATTACTGGCCTGGTAGAATATAAAGTGAATACAAATGAAAAGAATTATGTTTTTAATGTAGATGGTTTTTACAATTACAAAGACAGCACGGGCAACCGGATGAGAACAAATATACAGGCAAAAAAAATATACCTGAATATACTGGAACCTTACCTGAACACCATTTTTAGCCAGATAGACGGAACGGGTCAAAGCAGCAACATGGTTGTGTCTGAAACAAATGGTGATATGTCAATTGTAGGGGATGTTATAATAGATACCGGAAGTTTTAAAGTAGCGTTTACACAATGCCGTTATCAAATAATAAACGAAACCATCAGTTTTGGAAAAGATGTAATAGACCTGGGTATGCTTCGCCTTAGAGATACATTAAATAATACCGGTACTGCCAGCGGCAAAATGTACCACCGCTTTTTTAAAGATTTAAGATTTGAAGACATAAGGGTAGAAACCGCCAAAATGCTGGTGCTGAATACTACTAATAAAGACAACAGCCGTTTTTATGGAAACGTAATTGGAAGTGCCTTGATGACCATTAATGGACCTACTACCAATATGAAGATGAATATTACAGGGCAACCCAGCGTTTTTGACAGTAGCCATATTTATTTAAATACCAATGCCACTACAAGGGAAAATACCAAAATAGATTATATAGATTTTATACAGTTTGGTAGCGAAATGGATAAACAGGCTGGCAGTAATAAGGCTACCGATATTGATGTGAATATGAATATAACCGCCAATCCCGCCTGTAAAGTAGATGTGATTCTGGATGAAGAAACGGGTGATATCATTAAAGGTCAGGGCAACGGCCAATTAAATATACAGGTAGGTACAACACAGCCCCTAACCATGAGAGGCCGTTATAATATTACCAAAGGAGAATATACTTTTAACTTTCAAACCTTTATTAAAAAACCATTCACCCTCAACAGGGGTTCTATTACATGGAATGGTGACCCACTTTTAGCAATCATTGATATTGATGCAGAATACCTCGCCAAAAATGTGGATATCAGCAGTATCACACAATCTACCGGGGTAAAACGGAAGGAAGATATAACTATCATATCCAACCTATCCGGCAATCTTACAAAACCCGAAATATCTTTTAAATTTAAACTGCCCGAAAACAGCGATCTAAACAGAGACTATTATACCACAAGAAAATTAAATGACTTTGAAAATAATGAAAACGAGATGTTTAAACAGGTGGCAAGTTTACTTTTAGTAAATGCATTTATTACTGATGGGCAGGGTTTTCTTACAGCCGGCAGCACTTTTAATATAGCCACCAGTACCATTGGCGGCGTACTCAGTGGATTTTTAACCAATGTTTTTAACAAGCAATTAGAAAGAGCTACCAATGGTGTAATATCAACTTATATAGATATTAACCCTACGGTAGATTTGCAAAACACCGCCAAACAATTGCAGGCCAATGTGCGTGCAGGATTGAAATTTTTTCTCAGCAGCAGGGTAAATGTGGTAGTGGGTGGAAACCTCGATTATAACAATCCTTACTTACAAAGATCAGGTTTACTTACTCCTGATATAACACTGGAATGGCTGCTAAACAGGGATGGCTCGGTGAGAGTGGTAGGATTTAGTAAAACCAGTACAGACTTTACCAGCAACCAGCGAAACCGCTCAGGTTTGCAGTTGTCTTATCGTAAAGATTTTGATAAACTCTCAGATATATTTAAAAGTAAAAAGAAATTGCAGGTGCAGGATTCTACCAGGGTTACAAACGTTGAGGGAAACTAGTTTGAGGATTGGGGAGATAGGATTTTGATTTATGATTTATGATTTATGATTTTTGATTTTTGATTTATGATTTTTGATTTACATTACTACCCTATTCTATTTCCTTTTCACTTTTCACTTTTCACTTTTCACCTTTTTTCACTTTTCACTTTTCACCTTTTTTCACCTTTCACCTTTTTTCACCTTTCACCTTTCACTTTTCACCTTTTTTCATCTTTCACTTTTCACCTTTCACTTTTCACTTTTTGGCTTTTGACTTTTGACTTTTGACTTTTGACTTTTGACTTCCCCCCCTACAGCCCATTCAAAATTTCATGGCCCATTTTGTCTCTTTTGGTAAACAGGTATTTTTGATTATGTTTATTTGGTTTCATTTCTATTGACACGGTATCTACTACTTCCAGGCCATAACCCAGTAAGCCGGCACGTTTGCGTGGATTGTTACTCATCAGTTTCATTTTGGTGATACCCAGGCTCCTTAGTATTTGAGCACCCACCCCATAATCTCTTTCATCCATACCAAAGCCAAGATGAAGGTTGGCTTCTACGGTATCCATTCCCTGTTCCTGCAGTTTGTAGGCTTTTAATTTATTTACAAGTCCAATTCCTCTTCCCTCCTGGTTCATATATAATACTACTCCTTTTCCTTCTGCCTCAATAATCTGCATGGCATGATGCAGTTGATCTCCGCAATCGCAGCGAAGAGAGCCAAGAATATCCCCTGTCATACAACTACTATGCACCCGTACCAATACCGGTTCATCTTTTTGCCATTCACCCTTTCTCATAGCCAGATGAATTTCGCCTGTATTTACCTGTTTAAAAGCAATCAAATCAAAATTGCCATATTTGGTAGGCATACTTACACTCACTTCCATTTCTATCAATGACTCCTGTTTAAGCCTGTATTCGATCAGGTCTTTTATAGAAATAATCTTAAGATCAAATTTTTGGGCTATTTCCATCAACTGTGGTAACCGGGCCATGCTGCCATCTTCATTCATAATTTCTACCAATACACCGGCGGGTTCAAAACCAGCCAGTCTTGCAAGGTCAATGGTAGCTTCTGTATGTCCTGACCTTCTTAACACACCCCCTGTTTTAGCTTTCAGTGGAAAAATATGTCCCGGTCTTCCCAGGTCTTCCGGCCGGGTGGCCGGGTTAATGAGTGCCAGAACGGTTTTTGCCCGGTCGTGTGCAGAGATTCCGGTAGTGCAGCCATCGCCCAGTAAATCTATACTTACGGTAAAAGCAGTTTCGTGCAGGGAAGTATTATCAGGAACCATTGGTTGCAAACGCAGTTGATCACATCTTTCATCTGTTATAGCAGCACATATTAAACCACGCCCATGGGTACTCATAAAATTAATCACTTCCGGGGTTACATTGCGTGCGGCACCTATAAAATCTCCCTCATTTTCACGATCCTCATCATCCACTACTATCAGTAATTTTCCTTTTTTCAAGTCTTCCAGGGCATCTTCTATTCTGTTAAGCATTTTAATGTTTGTTTTTCATCGCAAAGTTAATAAGGTTTACCCTTCCCTAATTACAAGTTTTCGCTTATCGAAAAAACATATTTTAAATTATAAACATGTAGTAAAAAAAATATAAAAAACAATATGCAGCAATCAAATCTAAAAATTTGCCTAACAATTTGTTAATAATAATTGGATAGTATTCAGCAATTATTATGTTTCTTTGCACCGTAAAAAATCAGAACTAATATGCATTTAAAAAAAATGATTCCAATGGTAATTGCTATGTTGGCAATTACATTCGGTACAAAATCTCAGGTAACTACAAGTACCTTGAACGGTACTGTTAAAAACGCTAAAGGCTCTGAACTGCCAGGAGCTACAGTAAAAGCTATACATACCCCAACCGGTACTGTTTATTCTACCTCTGCCAGTAAAGCAGGAATATATTATCTATCAAACATGAACCCAGGTGGCCCTTATACAGTTACTGTTAGTTTTGTTGGACATAACACAATTACAAGAGATGGTATTAACTTATCACTGGGAGAAACCTTGAATGAAAATTTTGAATTGTATGAGTCTTCATCCAATCTCTCAGAAGTTATTGTAGCATCCACAAAAGTTGCCCCAAGTTCGGGTAAAGGTGGTGCTGAAACCACTATAGGTAGAGATAAGATGGCCAATTTGCCCACAGTTGGAAGAAATGTATCAGATTATTTAAGATTTGTTCCCCAGGCAAAAATAACCGGAGACGGTGGTGTTTCCCTTGCAGGACAAAATAATCGTTATAATGCTTTCTATATTGACGGAGCAGTAAATAATGATGTTTTTGGATTGGCTGCATCTGGAACAAACGGTGGACAATCTGGCATTGCACCTATTTCCATTGATGCAATTGATCAGTTCCAGGTAGTTTTATCACCATACGATGCCTCTCTGGGTAACTTTACAGGTGGCGGAATTAATGCTATCACTAAAAGTGGTACCAATACTTTAACCGGTTCTGTATATCATTTTTTCCGTAACCAGGACTTATCTGGTAAAACCCCGGGCGTTGATAAAAGTGTTGCTACCAAACTTTCAAATTTTTCTAACAAAACAACCGGATTAAGATTAGGTGGTGCTATCATAAAAAATAAAGTGTTTTTCTTCTTAAATGCAGAAATCCAAAGAGATGAAAGGCCACAACCATTTGATGTAAAAAATTATGCCGGAGCTTCCAGCAAGGCACGCATTGATACTTTGGCCAACTTTTTAAGGACTAATTATGGTTACGATCCCGGGGGATACCAAGATAACCCTGAAACTGTTGAGGCAAACAGAATCGCTACTAAACTGGATTGGAACATTAATGAAAAAAATAAATTAAGCTTCAGTTACAGGTACAACGACGGTTTTAGAAATAACACTTCCAGAAGCAGCAATTCTACAATTAACTTCCTGAACAATGGTTATGAATTTCCATCTACTACCAATTCTGCTTCATTGGAATTAAATTCCCGTTTTACAGGAAACTCAACCAATAAATTGTTATTAACCTATACCGATGTGCTTGATGACAGAGGTGCTATTGGATCTCCTTTCCCAAGAGTAACTATTAATGATGGAACAGGCAGAATCATTTTTGGAACAGAAGAATTTTCAACAGGTAATCTGTTAAAGCAAAAAAATCTGGCTTTATTTGATGTATTCAAATTTTACAAAGGCAAACATACTTTCTCTGTTGGTACGGATAATGAAATCAGTAAATCAACAAACGTATTTATCCGTCAAAATTATGGTTCATATGTATTTGCCAACATGGATAGTTTTTTACTGGGCAGAACTGCAACTACTTTCGACAGATCTTATTCACTCCTTGATCCCGGAAAAAGTGGTGATGAATCTTTAAATGCAGCAGCTAAGTTTAATACACTTAGATTAGGATTTTTTATTGGAGATGAAATTAAAGTAAACAACCAGTTAACAATCACAATGGGTGTACGTGCTGATAACACTAAATTCTTAACCACTCCAAAAACTGATAATTTCTTTAATGATTCAGCTCTGTCAAAATTCTCTCAGTATTATGATATGAAAGGTGCCCGTTCGGGTCAAATTTCAGATCCCAAATGGTCTATTAACCCAAGGTTAGGATTCGTTTACAAGGTTCCTGAAGAAGCGCTTACTATCCGTGGTGGTTTAGGCTTATTCACAGGAAGGGTTCCTTTAGTATGGCCAGGCGGTGTTTATAACAATAATGGTATCAGTATTGCTGGTATCAGAAGCAGCAATGTGCTGTTTAAAGCAGATCCATTTAACCAATATACTGCTACAGATTTTGGAATCAATGTTCCTGTTCCTTCAGGCCAGGTAGATTTAATTTCTAAAGATTTTAGAATGAATAAAATTTTTAGAACTTCTTTAGCTGTAGATAAATTGTTAGGTAATAAATGGAAACTTTCTTTTGAAGGAATTTTTACAAAAAATATCAATGAGATTGATTACGAGCGTGTTGATATTCTTCCAGCAAATTTAAAATCTGTAGGTGTAGATGTTAGGGATGTATATTCTTTATCTGGAAACTTTGCACGATCAATTCCCATCAGGGCCAATGGTACTTCCCCGTATACCGGAGTTTATTTGTTAAGCAACAGTAATGGCAAGAAAGGATTCTCATACAATTTCACAACAACCATTGATAAAAGCTGGGGTAACAACTGGGCTTTTAATGCCAACTATTCTTATGGTAATTCAATCGTATTAAATGAGGGTACAAGCTCTCAAAATAATTCACAATGGCGTTTCATGGAAACTGTAAATGGCAGAAATAATATCCAGTTATCAAACAGTGATTACGATCCGGGACATAGAATAAATGGATATGTTGCTAAAAAATTCAACTATTTAAACAAAAGAATGGCTACTACAGTTTCATTTGTTTACAATGGCCAAAGTGGAAACACTTTCAGTTATGTACTTAACAGGGGTTTGATTAGAGATCTTGATAACTTTGAAACAAACGATTTGATATTTGTTCCAACTATGGATCAATTAAACAATATGGTATTCCTTTCTAATACCGTAGGATCTGGTTCTACTGCAGTTACATATACTCCACAGCAACAAAGAGATATGTTTAATGCATATATAGAAGGTGACAAATACTTAAAAAACCGTCGTGGACAGTATGCTGAACGTAATGGTGCAAGGTTACCATTTACTCATATTGTAGATTTGAAATTACAACAGGACTTTAATGTTAAGTTTGGTGGCAAGACCTATCAATTACAGGTTACTTATGATGTCTTTAACTTTACAAACATGATCAGCAGAAGTGCAGGTAAACAATATTTCATTTCCAACGATCAATCAGTACTTCTTGATTTTACCGGGTATGTAAGTGCTACAAATCTTACACCTCAATATAAGTTTACAACACCTCCGAATAATAAACCATACTTCGTATCTGATGGAGTATTTAACAGTTCAAGGTGGACCAGCCAGTTAGGTGTTAGATTGAGTTTCTAAATAACGAAAATTAATAAAAAAAACCTCTGCATTTGCAGAGGTTTTTTTTATTAATTAAAATGAAATATTTTTTTGAACTATTATATTACAAAATTAAAATCAATCTATATAGTATTCTCACATAACTCTTAATGTAAGGCGATCTTTAATAATCCATAGTTCCATTGTGGCTCCATTATAGAATTACTTAATTATTTTTTCCTTTTCCCCATCCCCATTTTAAAAAATCAGGAAATGCACTTGCCCACGTAGGTACATCATGGCGGCCATCCTGCAACTCTAAATAATAAATGTCTTTTCCCGGATCGTAGCCCTTTTGCACCAGTTCTTCAATTAACCCAAG
>JBBRFX010000117.1:0-13285 GCA_038241275.1 Chitinophagales bacterium | reverse complement strand
TCCCGCCTCTGGTGGGATTTTTGTTTTAAGGAATCTCTTATGTGATTTTGTAAATTTTTGCGGCTAAGCATTAGGGTAGGTATGTTGGTTTAGACTACAATATAATCTTCTTCTGTAATAAATAAAAAAATATACTTTACTTATTTATTACCGCTAATGCAATTTACCAATGGCTGTTCTCCAACCATTCCCGTGGTTCAAGTGGCAGATTCAGTAATTATCAGTTTATGAATTTTATAATCAATAAGATTTTGTCCTGCATTTTTGAATTGCCCTGCCCTTCAGGGCAGGGCATAAATTTATATTTATCTCTCCGGGCTTTAGCCCACCACCTGCTGTTAGCTATATTAATTAAAAAAGCCGGCCTGTTTCCAGGCCAGCTTTTAAACTAAATATTTATATAAAATTAAACCAGGTCAAATCTGTCAAGGTTCATCACCTTAACCCATGCTGCTACAAAATCTTTTACAAATTTATCCCGGGCATCTGCACATGCATAAACTTCAGCCAGTGCACGAAGCTCTGAGTTGGAACCAAAAATAAGATCTACACGGGTGCCAATCCATTTGATGGCGCCGGTAGAACGATCGGTACCCACAAATGCATCGTCGGATGCTGAAACAGCTTTCCAGGTGGTACTTAAATCGAGCAGGTTCAAAAAGAAATCGTTGCTTAGTGCTTCGGGTTGTTTAGTAAAAACACCCGTTTGAGATTGATCAAAATTGGTATTCAACACTCGCATTCCACCAACAAGTGCGGTCATCTCAGGTGCTGTCAGCTTCAATAGTTGTGCTTTGTCAATCAGCATTTCCTCTGCAGATGTAGTATATATTGTTTTAGCATAATTACGGAAACCATCTGCTTCCGGCTCAAGCACTGCAAAGGATGCTACATCGGTTTGCTCCTGAGATGCATCTGTTCTACCTGCTGTAAAAGGAACAATCACATCATGGCCGGCATTTTTAGCAGCCTGCTCAATGCCTGCACATCCACCTAAAACAATTAAATCGGCTATGGAAACCTGTTTATTACCGGCATTGGCATTGTTGAAATTTTCCCGGATGCCTTCCAGTATTTCCAATACTTTTTCCAGTTGTGCCGGGTTGTTTACTTTCCAATCTTTTTGTGGTGCCAAACGAATACGGGCACCGTTTGCGCCACCCCTTTTATCTGAGCCACGGAAAGTAGATGCAGATGCCCATGCTGTGGATACCAATTGAGAAACAGATAACCCTGCAGCAAGGATGGTTGCCTTTAATGCTGCAATTTCCTGGTTGTCTATTAATGGGTGTGCAAGAGGAGGAACAGGGTCTTGCCAGATTAACTCTTCAGCAGGAACTTCAGGTCCTAAATAGCGGGCTTTTGGGCCCATATCACGGTGCGTTAACTTGAACCATGCCCTTGCGAATGCATCGTTGAATTCTGCAGGATTCTCAAAAAAATGTCTTGATATTTTTTCGTATGCAGGATCTACTCTTAAAGAAAGATCGGTAGTGAGCATAAAGGGTGCATGACGTTTGGATGGGTCATGTGCATCTGGCACTAAACCTGCGCCTGCATCATCTTTTGGTTTCCACTGATGCGCACCAGCAGGACTCTTGGTTAATTCCCATTCGTAACCAAACAGGTTTTCGAAATAGTTATGGCTCCACTTATTGGGTGTGGTAGTCCACGCTCCTTCAAGGCCGCTGGTAATGGTATCAGCTCCATAGCCGGTGCCAAACGAATTTTTCCAGCCAAGGCCTTGCTCTTCTATACCTGAAGCTGCAGGCTCGGGACCAACATATTTGCCGGGATCGGCAGCGCCATGGGTTTTACCCAATGTATGACCACCTGCAATCAAAGCCACCGTTTCTTCGTCATTCATTGCCATACGGGCAAAGGTTTCCCTAATATCACGGGCTGCCAGGAGTGGATCAGGATTTGCGTTCGGTCCTTCCGGGTTTACGTATATTAATCCCATTTGAACAGCCGCCAGCGGATTCTCTAATTCACGATCGCCGGTATAACGTTTGTCACCCAGCCACTCACGCTCAGCTCCCCAATAAATATCTTCTGCCGGCTCCCAAACATCTTCCCGTCCGCCGGCAAAACCAAAGGTTTTAAAACCTGCCGATTCAAGGGCGCAGTTACCGGCAAGGATCATTAAATCTGCCCAGGAAATTTTCTGACCATATTTCTGTTTGATTGGCCATAATAACAAACGGGCCTTATCGAGGTTGGCATTATCCGGCCAACTGTTTAGCGGGGCAAAACGTTGTGTGCCAAAACCTGCACCACCACGGCCATCTGCAATGCGGTAAGTACCTGCGCTGTGCCATGCCATCCTGATAAAAAATCCACCATAGTGTCCGTAGTCTGCCGGCCACCAGTCTTGCGACGTGGTCATGAGGTTAAATAGGTCATTCTTTACAGCATTCAGATCGAGTGTCTTAAATTCCTCAGCGTAGTTGAAATCCTTTCCCATCGGGTTATACAGGTCAGCGTGTTGGCGGAGTATATTTAATTTTAATTGATTTGGCCACCAGTCACGATTCCTGGGTCCGGCGCCAGCTACAGGTTTTACAGCGCCTGCAGAAAACGGGCATTTACTTTCGCCGTTGCTGCTTTCTTTGGCAGCAGTCTCGGTGTTTACATCTAATGCGTTAGTGTCTGGTTTATTGTTATTTTCCATATTGATGATTTTATAGTTTTTGGTATTTCAAATTTACAACGATCGTGGCGATAATCTTTATCTATATATATTATGTACATATAGGCAAAACCTATGAGCCTTTTCGGGTTTCCTTAAAGGCAAGCTATGAACAAAGGGTTAACACAGGGGTTTTGATATTCTGTAAATCGTTATTATAATAAAAAAAAGTTTCAATTTTGTTTAAATAAAAGTGATAATTAATCACTACTGTCCGACTAAAACTCTACCCATTCGTTCAAATGCTTACTGGTTGAGGGTTCTAACCCCTCTCCTTTGGAGAGGGGTTGGGGTGAGGTCATGTAGGCTTGATAAGGGTTTCAAACATTTAGTCGGACAACAATAATTATTAATGTTTAACCTTAAAGAGATAAAAGAAGCTCATTTGAAAGTAAAGAGCGGGGTAGATTTTACAAATTATATACAGGAATTGATAAAGCCGGGTGTAAAAAAGTATAGCACATTTGTAATTGACGGGCATACGTTATTTTTCGGTGATGATGATTATCAAATTAAGTCAAGGCCAAATTATGCAAAACTAAACGTGGCAAATATTAGTGATAAGAACAGGTTCAAACATTATTTAAAAAACCACCGGCGGGGCCAAACTGATTATCCTGCATTTTGCAATGACTCAGCAAAAACCGGTGTTGAAAAATGACAGTTGATATGGAACAAATGACCTGTTCATACTACGATAAATTGAATAATATAATGTTGGTAGAACAAATTAGAACTCCCTGGTAAAAAAAATACCCTTTTGCTCGACAGCAACTTTTTTTACTACGCATTTTCTAAAGCAGCGATATCCGGTTTTTTCATTTGCAGAAGTACCTGCATTACCCGCTGCCCTTTTTCATTGTCACTCATCAGCGCACCTATATGTGTTGGTATGATTTGCCATGAAGGCCAAAAGCATCTTTCAGCCAGCAGCAATTGCTTTTCTGCCCGCCATTGGTTATTAGTTTTTTTTAGTAATAATTTATTTCCTGTAGAGTCATACATGCTACTACAAATGAAATGGCTTCTTGTAAATTGAAATCATGTTCGCCAAAACCATCCTTTGCTGTGTCTATGCCATAAGGAGCTGTGCAATTCAATGAAATGCATCATTAGCCCAGGTAGCCATAAAAACAGGCAGGAGATTACCCTGCCTGTTTATAATATTCATCCCGTAGCTAATGATCAATTACGCCTTAACCACCAACCCAGCCAAACACCCAGGGCAGCCCATATGATTAATGTATCTACAAAATGTGCCATGAGGTCGAAACTGCCAAACCAAATATGCATGCTGTAAGGAATCATAAAAAAAACAATAAGGCCCGTACCAACACTCCCTAAAAAAATAGTGCTAAATGATGGGGAAGGAATTTTTAGGAGCAGCCAGCAAAACAGCCAGACTACTATTATATTAACCAACAGGCTCCGGCCCATATTCATTAACATCTTACTCATGCCCGGCATTGATTTATGGTAAACTACCTGTGCCCAGGGTTTTCCTACCTTGGCTTGCATCTGCTTTTCCATTTCTTCGTTGGATGTGCCCGGTGCAAAAGTGGGCAACATATAAGCGCCATCTTCTGTAAACTGGGTTGCCAGGTAACTGAGAATGCTGTCTTGCCTGGGTGTATACTGTTGCTGGGCCTTGTGCAGATTTAATGCACCCCAGGTAAGGAACTGCCATGCAAAAATAATAATACCACCTACGATTGATCCGATGATTGTTTTTTTCATTAGTAGAAGTTTTAAGAGTTAAAAACAAAATAGACAACAAAAACAGAAAAAGGAAATTATTTTTTTCTTGCCAGTCCTCTTATTTTTCATTGGCTGTAGCCGGGTTACAGCATCGGTTTTGTTGCAAAGGTTCCTGTTTCCAAAAAAAGGAAAGGCACAACACTTTGCAAATGCTAAATGAGTTGATATAAAAATTGCTGTCTTTTATTGCATCCCTTTTCCAAACAGGTCATCCTTATTCCATACGGGCCTTTGTGTTGTTTGAGCAATGGAATAACTGATGAGAAAATTTAGTTTAACATATGTTTTTGCAGCAGTAAAATTAAAAATGCCATCCGGGCCATCAGCGGCCTGATGATAATATTTGGCTCTCCATTCTTTTATAAATGCGCCCATGTCAAAACCAGGAATATTGGTTTTGTTACCGTATTTAATATGCAGCGCAGGAATACCATTCACCACAAAACTGTACTGATCGCTGCGTACAAAACGGTTTTCGGATGGCTCAGGATCTTTTTCAATTTCCAAGCCAAGTTGATTTGCTGCAAATTGTACATGGTTCATAATGCTGGAGTGTTCGGCGCCTAATGGCACAATGGAAAGGAGCGGTGCAATTACAGTAGGCATATCCGTATTTACATCGGCCACAATAGAACCTTTTGGTACAGTAGGATTGGCTGCAAAATAAGAGGAACCTATTAAACCCATTTCTTCGCCTGTGACCATTAAGATTAAAATTGAACGCTTTGGTTTTGCACCGGATGATTTATATATCCTGGCAATTTCCAGCAGGGATGCCACACCTGATGCATTGTCGTGGGCACCATTATAAATAGAGTCTCCGTTTACTGTTTTGCCAATACCTAAATGATCCAGGTGTGCGGAATGAACAACGTATTCATTTTTTAAAACCTTATCAGTACCCGGAATTAATCCAACCAGGTTAAAACTTTCAAAGTCGCTGTGGGCGGTAATATAGGAGCAGGAGATGCTGTAAGGTAAATCAAAGGATGCCGCTTTGCCATTCTTAATATCTGCCATTAGCTGCGCTGCATTTTTACCCGAATTCATGAGTAAACGGCTGAGTAATGTTTTGGTACCTACAAGGGATATTTTAAGATGGCCGTTAAACCCACGTCCGTATGCAATGGTTTTATCCGGATTTAAAGCCACATTGGATTGAAGCAGCGGGTTCGTATTTGTGGCAGGTCTTGCAGTTAAGTTAATCATGATAACACCCACAGCACCTTTTGCAAATGCAGTGTTCATTTTATTGCCTGCACTGGAAAAGTGGGCTGCTAATGTTGATGGTAAACCATCAGGTACACCTGTCAATAATACCACGATTTTTTCTTTTACATCTATACCTTGATAATCAGAATATTTGCCGGCAATATCTACACCATAACCTGCAAAAACCAGTTGGCCCTCTGCGGATGCATTTGTATTTAGGGGGTGAGGGGCAGGAACAAAATCTTTTAGAAAACTCAATGAATCTGTATTGCCATTTTTATCTTTTAGCACAACAATGGATGAAGTATTATTTACGATTGATTTTCGAATGACCAGTTTTTGAAAAAAGCCTGCATTATCGCCGCCAGGCAAAATGCCTGTTTGTTTAAATTGGTCAACAACATAATCTGCCGCCATTTGATATCCTTCTGTTCCCGGCAGGCGGCCTTTCAGCCGGTCATCTGCCAGGTAAGCAATGTGCGAACGGATTGTATTGGTATCGATCCTGTTCATGGCCTGCCGGATTTTTTTATCAATTTTTATTTGCTGCGCAGTAATCTGCAAAGCAGTAAGGCCGAAAAGTATGAGTAAATATTTTTTCATGCTGAAAAGATAAAACAAATGTTATATGAACAGGTATTTGAGTTATATAATTTTTCGCTTTTCTATGATGATAAATATTTTTTTGGAAGGATTTTGTTTTGATGCACTCTATAACCATCGGGAGTTTATCTTTTCTGAAAAAAATGGATTGCATTTTTTTGCCACTACTTTTAGGGAATGTTTTAATACGGACAATGCCTGTAAAACAGTCAACAGTCTGTTAACTTGTGATGCTTATATTTTGCCTTGCTTATCTTTACTATTCATTCATGCTCATATGGTAAAATATTTTTCTCTCTTAATCTTAATACTGCTTTTTTCTTTTAGTGGATCTGCGCAGGTTTTACAAAACATTACTCCCAAACCTGTGTCTCTTGTTATTTTAAAAGAGCCAGCAGTAGTGCTACATAACGGGAGCATGATTGTTGCCCCTGTTTTTTTTGAAAAACAAGCCAGCTATTTGCAAAATGAAATATTGCAACAATGTGGTATCAGCACTCAGGTATCGCAGCCTTTCAATAATAACCGGGATAAAGGCATTCATTTGGAACTGGATAGTACCAACATTGATAAAACAGAAATGTATATACTCACTGTAAAGCATAGCCGCATTATTATAAAGGCCCGCACTGTAAGAGGGTTGATGAATGGCATGCAAACTTTTTTACAACTGCTGCCACTTAAAAAGGATACATCCGTGCTTGTGCCTGCCTGCAAAATAACAGACTATCCCCGTTTTGCATACCGGGGGATGCACCTGGATGTGGTGCGGCATTATTTTCCTGTAGACTACATAAAAAAATATATTGACTACCTGAACTTTCATAAGTTCAATACTTTTCACTGGCACCTTACCGATGACCAGGGCTGGCGGATAGAAATACTTTCCTATCCAAAATTAAATACCGTGGGTTCTTTCAGAGACTCTACCCTGGTTGGACATTTTAAAGATTCGCCTGCTGTTTATCAACAGGAGCGTTATGGAGGTTTTTATACCCGTGAGCAGGTAAAGGAAATTATAGCATACGCCAGCCTTAGGGGTATCAATGTAATTCCGGAGATAGATATACCCGGTCATAGCAGGGCTACCATCACTGCTTATCCTGAGCTAAGCACAAATCCTGCTGCAGCATGGGGTGTGGCAGCCACATGGGGAATGTATAACAGGCAGAATAATGTATTGGCACCCAACCCGGCTACTTTTGAATTTTTACAAAAAATATTTCATGAAATAGCAGACTTGTTTCCATCTCCATACATTCACCTTGGTGGAGATGAGTGCAGTAAATTATGGTGGAAACAAAGCAGCAGCACCCAGCAGTTTATGAGGGAAAAAGGATTGAAGAATGAAACGGCATTACAAACTTATTTTATAGAGCAAGTGAGTAAATACCTGCAGGAAAAAAATAAAAAAATAATTGGCTGGCACGAAATAATGGAAGGTAAACTGGATACCGTAACCATTGTAATGAACTGGGCCAATGATGCCAAAGCCATTGAAGCTGCCAAAAAAGGTTTTAATGTGATTATGACTCCGGGCAAACCCTATTACTTTGACCATTATCAAAGCAGGATTAAAAAGGACAGTCTGGCCATTCATGGATACAACCCGCTGCAGGAAGTGTATGAATACGATCCGGTGCCGGCAAGTATCCGCAAGGCAAGGCTGGCTCATAAAATAATGGGAGGCCAGGCAAATGTTTGGACGGAATACATGGCTTATCCTACCAAAGTAGACTATATGGTTTTTCCCCGCATGACGGCAGTAAGTGAAAGTTTATGGAGCCGCCCACAGGATAAAAATTATACGGATTTTTTAAGAAGGCTTAAAGCACAAATCATTCCCCGATATCAATATTGGAACAGTTCGTGGTTTAAAGATTTTGAGGTATGGACGGCAGGGAAATAAAAAAATGGTTAATGCTGCTTGCAAAATTTTCTTTCAACCAGTTTAATTGACTGGCACCAACGCTATTTGTAAGTGGATGATTATTTTTTCCGTTAATATCCAATCACCCAAACATGCCCGTTTAAAATATAACCTTGGTTGCATCGGAGAGAAGCAAAACGCTGCCGGTTTAAAATAAAAAAACAGCCAACTCATTTATTTTATAAATAAATGAGTTGGCTGTTTTCTGTAAAAAAGTTTGTTAATCGTCGGTATGTTACCGGAGATATTATCTCAAATCTGCTGATTAATGATTCTTTAATTTGCCAATCGCAGTATCTAAAGCAGATTTTAATTTGGTAACAGCACCTGCTACAGCATCATCATAATTATCCGCATTGTTGGTAGCAACGATGGGTTGCAATCCTTCCAGGCGTGCTTCCAGCGTACATTGTTTATCGTTTTGTCCCTCTTTGTTTCCGTTTACGTCAGATAGATGGGCTTCTATTCTTGTGATTTGATCTTTAAACCTGTTTAGCTTATCTGCAATTACTGCACTCAGCCTATGATTCATCGTTTCGCTTCCATTTACAGTACTGGCTGTATTAAATTGAATAGTCATGTTTTTATTTATTTGGTGATAGGTTATAACCTTAAAAGTGTAAGACAAAGGTATCGAACTTTGGGGGCTTGCATTAAAATATGTAGAGAAATTTACTACTTATTTTTACCTCTATTAAATTTTGAACAGGTGTGACAAGCGATAAGATTTAACAAAGTAAATAGTATTGTTCTTATGCGCAGTGAAATAAAACCTCCATCTTTCTTATCTGCAAAAACAATATTGAGCAACCTTATTTTATTTGAACCTCTATTATATTTCCGGCAGTTTTTCTTCATTCATTAGTTTAGCTTTACATCATTGACAATCTTTTTTTTATGAGTAAAACTGTAATTAATTTTCAACCCACTATCCAAAACGAATGGATCATAGCAGCACCGCTAAAAGTGGAAGACTTTGAAAGCCTGTATGCGGCTGCTTCAGATCCATTGATATGGGAACAGCATCCTAATAAAAACAGGTATCAATTAACCGACTTTGAAAATTATTTTCAAGGTGCAATAAAATCTGCTGGTGCCCTGCTGGTAAAAGATGCAAAGACCAATGAAGTGATCGGCTGTTCACGATACAGCGATTATGATGAAGCATCCAATTCAGTTTCCGTAGGGTATACATTTTTTGTGCGCAGCCATTGGGGGAGGGGTTATAATTATGCCCTTAAAACCGGCATGCTTGATTATATTTTTCCGTTTGTAAGCAGGGTTAATTTTTATATTGGAGCCGTTAATAAACGTTCACAAATTTCTATTGAAAGGTTTGGTGCCATCAAAACAGGCGAAAAGGAAATGGCTTATTTCGGTGAAGCTTCGCAACTGAATTATATTTACAGTATTACAAAAGAAGCATGGGTTCAATTACGTAAAGCACAACTATAGCTTCTTTGGTTCTTTTTTTATATGCCCGTTTTCAAAATAAGCAGACAGGTATTTTCCCGGGCAGGTAGTTTGTTTTGAATAATCTTCATGGGTGCCCAATGAATCGATAGGGGATATCTGCCCATTTTTTATCTGCCCCATTCCCAATCGTTGTATTGCATTTATTTTTACCGCACAGGGCAATGAAGGAAAAGATAGCTACGTATTTTATTGGTTCATTATTTGTATAATAAATGCTATGAACAAGCAACACTACTCCAATCACAAAAAATATTATATACCTCATCATTTTATTTTTCTTCCATTGATGATATTCTTAATTGTGTTAGGCATAAGAAATATGTATGCCGATCCTTTGAATAAAACATGCTGGTTGATATTGAGTGTGATGTCTTTTTGCATTTTGTATCTTGCCATAATGATTCGCCAGCATTATGCCTTGGGCAACCAGGACAGGATTGTAAGGCTCGAATTCAGGCTTAGGTATTTTGAAATGCTGGGAGCCTCCTCATCGGAAGTGGAGCATCAATTATCTTTTGCACAAATAGCAGCGCTTCGTTTTGCAAATGATACTGAGTTTAAAATATTGCTGCAACGGGCATTGCATGAAAAACTGGGGGCCGATGAAATTAAAAAAGCCATTGCCAACTGGAAAGCAGATACCATGCGGTTATAAACTTATGGGTAGCTTATTGTTTGCCCGCAACATTGCTCTTTAAAAATTCAGGTTTAATGTACAGGGTTTATGTTTTACCAGCGGGTATAATATTTTACCCCACTTTCATTAATAGTCTGAGCACCTGTTTTGAGTGATCCCCTGTATTCCGGTCTGTCAAAAGAGGAATAATAAGAATACGAAGATCTTCCGATTGATTTGATTTTGCCCCTGAAAGCTATATCATCAAAAGATGTATAATAACCAAGCGCTGTGGTACCCATGCTTTTAAGCTTTCCCCTGGTGCTTTCATTATCAAACGAACTATACCAGGTAAATAAAAGCGGACCTGCATTTTTAATATTACCCCGGTAGGCTTCATTGTCATAAGCCAGGTAATAATCTATCATGATATTTCCAATGGATTTTAATTTCCCTTTTAGCAATTCATTTTCATAAGAGGGATAATAAGTAAAATAGGTTCTGCCAATGAATTTTATTTTATCCCTGAATGAGGAATCATCTGTGGAAGAAAAATATCCGGTTTTACCTGTATACTCATCCAGCCTGTCTCTAAAATTATCATCACGGCCGGCATAAATATCCACTCCCCATTTTACAATATGTCCATCCTTTGAAAGCTGAATGACTACAGATTCTCCCAGATCAAAAGTAACCCGGTCAAATTGCCCGTCGCTTTGCAGGGAAATCTTCGTTAGTTTTTGCGCCGATGCCGATAAAAGAAAAAATGTAAATATGAATGCTGAAATTATTTTTTTCATGAAATGCTATTTTTTTGTTCCTTATAAAAGATGGCTGTAACCATATATAAAATCAAACTGCAATTATCCCTGAGTAAAGATAATGTTGATATTTTACATCCGTTGCGTTGAGATTTATAATACTGTTAATAACAGGAATTGGGTCTTTTTTTGAATTGCCTGTAAAATACCTGCTGATTAATGATTAGCAGTAAAGGAATAAATAAATAATGGAGTCCCGATAAATATGCGGTATCCAAAAAGGTAAAATAAAATACTATGATTTTAATCAGCACAATGGCAGATATTCAGAATGTGGGACTAATTAAATAAAATAAGCGTAATACTAATATTTGTGGGATTGATGACGGATTATTTACACATCTGCTTCATTAAAAGACAATGCAATTTTGCTGATACTTACATTTACTTTGCGGCATGTAACGCCTGCCCTGTCCAGCATTATACGGGAAGCCTGTGCGGTATCAGTACCTGCATATTTGTCGCTAAGGAAGATTACTTCTGAAATGCCGGATTGGATGATGGCTTTTGCACATTCATTGCACGGAAATAGTGCTGTGTAAATTTTGCAACCCCGCAAGTCCATCCCGATATTATTTAAAATTGCATTCAACTCTGCATGGCAGATGTAGGGATATTTTGTCTCAAGAAAATCGCCTTGTTTTTCCCATGGAAATTCATCATCGTCGCAACCTGCAGGAAGACCATTGTAACCGGTACCCACAATTTTGTTTTTGTCATTTACAATGCATGCGCCCACCTGTGTATTGGGATCTTTGCTGCGGCGGGCACTGAGTAATGCTACACCCATAAAATATTCATCCCAGGAAATATAGTCTTGTCTCTTTTTTAATGCTGGCATAAAAGGGGTTTAAAAATGTTTTTATCAGGCATACGAATGTAGGTTAATTAGTTTTTGTTATTATTATAATCAGCAACAAAAGCAAAAAGAGAAACTAATTTTCAATTCATTTATATAACAAAATACATAACGAAGTTATATAAAGAAAGAGTTAGGAATGAATACTAGCCTTGTTTAGTTAAAAGGCATAAATCTATAGCTAAATTCTTTGAATGTCATTAATAAGCAGAAGAAAAGCGATTTTATACACTGGCAGGCTTTGCATATAAAATAAAATATGGGATTACGTATTTAGTTCGCAACATAATCTCCAACGTGCATTTGCTCCGTAGGAGCATCAGCTTTGTAGCAACAAACAAATGGTATTTCTTATTGCTCCTTAGGAGCAACCCCCTTTATAGAGTTATTCAAAAAAAGTATTGCTCCTAAGGAGCAAATATAACCATAATAATATTTTTTACAAAGCTATAGCCCCTAAACGGCTGTAAAGCATTTGAGAAATAAATAGATTTTACTATAAAATTATTTCATCAGTCTAAAATATTATTCACTAATTGTAGTTGGGTAGAAATAAAAAATAGCATGATTAATACCGGCAAACTTTCGCAGCCGGTTTGTATATAGAATGGTAGAAATTACATGGGATCTCTTTCTACAGAAATGCTGCATTCGCCTATTAATGCAGCCAATGCACCCACTGCTGCCAGTATAGGAGCCAGCACTGCACCCACTACACCAATGGAAAGGGGGAATGACATTATTTCTTTACCTGTTTTATCATGAATAGAAATTTTTCTTACGTTGCCTTCTTCTATAAGTTCATTTATTTTATTGAGCAACTGTTCACCTTTCATGGTAAAGGTTTCTTTAAATGTATTTGACATAATATTACCCTCCTTATTTTAATTATTAAATTCAAAATTGATTATATAAAGCTAAGCACAAAATGACCATCATCATTTGAACTGATAAACTTAATCATCTCTCCTTTAAAGATAAATGATTCCTGACTGAGTTTTTTTCAGATTTATTTAGCTTAACACCAGATTAAGTTTACAATAAAATTGTAGCTATTGCTGAGTATTTGGAGAAATTGCAAGACGAGGAAAATCAAAAAAATAAAGAGGAGACAAGCCCTGAAATTTTATTTCATGGAATAAACCGTTTTAAACTGCAGTACGCCGGTACCATCTATTTCTATGCTTTTGGTTTCGGTTTGGCCAGAAGCATTTTGCAGGTTTATTTGATAATTGTTTACGCCGGGCTGCAACGGAATACGGCTGTAAAATATACTTCCCGGAAGGGATTGCCAGTTGCGTGTATCTGCTTTTTCTGT
>JBBRFX010000116.1:0-13305 GCA_038241275.1 Chitinophagales bacterium | reverse complement strand
TCATTATTTTATTTTATTGTTATTTAATGATTCAAAGATGGTGGCTTTAATAATGTTGAATGTATCCAAATCCGTGTATGTTGTAGCTAAAAAATTCTTTGTCAAAGGTAGGCTGTCTCTGCAAAATGACGCACAACTCGTTAATTGCCGCAACTCACGGCAGGGTTAAAAATAAGGTTTTATTGAATATCAAACGCTTACAGGGGTACATTTTTAAATTGTCGTTGCGGCAATCTCCGCTACCATTTCAGCCCGTCGTCTTTAAACAGGTCATCTACAGGGCTCTTAATGTTCACCATATCCTTTCTTGCCACATGCAAGTACCGCAGCGTAGTTCTTTTTTTAAAATGCGGTTTTAGTAAGCAAATAAAAAGAGGCTGTCTCAAAATTGAAAGTTTCACACAACGAAACAAAGGAGGCAAAGAAACAACGATTGATTATCACCCTAATTCTTTGTACACTTTGATTTTTTTTGCGGTCTTGCTTTGAAATGCCTTGCCTTTTGAGACAGACTCGCAGCATTAAACTAAAACATCTGTCATCCTCTAAGCGTGCGATTGCCTCGCTGTGGGAAGACAGCTACGATCAACGAATACCTACATCCCGGCAGATCCCTCCTGCCACGGCAGGTAAACTTCGTTTGGGAAGACAGCTACGTTTATCAGAAACAAATAAATCTTTATAATTTTTCTATTGTATATACATTTTTTCGTGTTACCGTTTTCCAATCATCGGTGCGAAAGGGAATGGCTGGAAAGCCTTCTACGTTAAACAAATTATTGTCTGATGCATCTCCTATCCAGCCAAAGCGAACAGCCACCGGCGTTGCTACTTTATCGCTGCTGAGAATGATGGTATTGTTATGTATGATGGCACGGGCATAATGAAATACCTGGTCTTTTCCAGCAATTTCAAATCCCCTGATATAAGCATATTTATCAGTTGTGCTGAGGCCGCCACCGGTATTGCTGAAAGAAAGAATGGCTTCGTTGTTTTCAATAACCATTGATTGAAAAGCGGGACCGCTGCTGATAATTTTTTTATCATACAGGTTGTTCAAAGCAACGGCAGCAAGCCTGTGGCCCACTTCCTGTTTATTGGTGGGATGAATATCTGAAGGGTTGCCAATATCTGTGGTAACGGCCATGCCTGTGGCGGGCAATTGCAGAGCCATGGTTTGCGCTTCTCTCAGCTCTGCCCATGAGCTGCCCTCATTGCTGTTGCCGGCAGTGGTAAAAGTAGCAAGCTGCACAAAATAAAATGAAAAATTATTGTTCCATTTTTTGCGCCAGTCGTTGATGAGCAGCGGAAATGCGGTGCGATACTGAAAGGCTCTTTCTGCATTGGACTCGCCCTGGTACCAAAGCACACCCTGCATGGCATAAGGCACAAGGGGATTTACCATGGCGTTGTATGCCAGCGAAGGAAATGAATTTACATTGAGCTGAGCTATTACAGATGCTACCTGGTATTTCCATGCGCCGGTGAGTGGTATTACTGCATCTGCTGTAGTTAATTTAAGATTATCAGCATCGCCATAAATACCGCCGCCACCGCCATTGTCTGTTACCTGTATGGCAATTACATTATCTCCTTCTTTTAAAATACCTGCTGCAATATTATATTTTCTTTTTGCATCCCACTGGCGGGTGCTGCCCACTTTAATACCGTTTACATAACTGATATCATCATCATCAATCTTTGCCAGTTCCAGCGTGGCTGGCTTGCCTGCTGCTGCAGCAGAAACACTCACCGTTTTTCTTAACCATACCACACCGTCTAACTCGCCCAGGCTTTGCTGCTCCCAGCCCAGCGGTGCATTCATTTGCGGCCAGCGGGCATCGTTAAAAGAAGTTTCTTTAAAGCTGGCTGTATTGGCATTTTTTAAACTGCCGCCCTGCAATGCTTCAATTTTTTGTACTACTGCTTTTGTTCTCATTTCAGAAAGCGAATCCATGTTTACCACGGGCATGCCAGCAATCATTTCTTTAAATTCGCTGCTGCCTTCAAAGCCCTGGCGGCTGATCCATGTTTCGATATTGGTGCCGCCCCATGATGCATTGATGAGGCCCACAGGCACATTGAGTTCTTTAAAAATATTTCTTGCAAAAAAATAACCTATGCCGCTGAAATCGCCCACCGTGGCGGGTGTGCATATGGTCCATTCGCCTTCTTTAAAATCTTCTTTTGGCATTGTGCTGATGTCTCTGGCAATTTTTATATGGCGGATAAGCGGGTAATTGGCCGATGCTATTTCGCCGGCTGCATTGTTGGATTGCTTTACCGTCCACTCCATATTACTCTGTCCGCTGCAGAGCCAAACCTCTCCTACCAGCACATTTTTTATTAGCAGCAAATTTTTTCCTTTTACGCTTAGCTCATAAGGACCGCCTGCAGTTTCTGCATCAAGTCTTATCGTCCATCTGCCCTGCTTATTGGCACGGGTTGTTTTTATTTGGTTGTGAAACCGTATTTCTATTTTTTCGTTGGGGGCAGCTTTGCCCCATACCGGAATGGCCACATTGCGTTGCAATACCATATTATCGGAAAATATTTTTGGTAATACCACCGTTGCATGCAACTGTAAACAAAAAATAACGAGGCCGCTTACTAATAATAAATACTTTTTCATGTTGCTTATTTACTGAGTTGAAAACTATCTTTTAATCTTATATCTGCTGATGAAGCGCCGATCATAATATCAAAATCGCCGGGCTCGGCTACCCATTGCAGTTGCTGATTGTAAAAAGAAAGTTTTTCTTTATTGATGATAAATTGAACCATTCTGGATGCGCCCGGGCTGAGTTTTATTTTTGCAAAATCTTTTAATTCCTTTACGGGCCGCACGATGGAGCCCACCCTATCACGCAGGTACAATTGCACCACTTCTTCGCCTGCATATTTACCGGTGTTGGTTATGGTTACCGCCACGTGTATTTTGCCGGTGGCTGTTAATTTTTTGCTGCTCAACTGAAGATTGCTATAGGCAAAACTGGTATAACTTAAGCCATAGCCAAAAGCATATTTTGGGCTGTTTTGAATATCGGTATAGGCCGTAACATAATGCAGGTCGTTTTCATTTTTTGCCGGGCGGCCGGTATTAAAATGACTGTGATAAATGGGTACCTGCCCCACACTTCGGGGAAAAGTGATGGTGAGTTTGGCTGAAGGATTGTAATCGCCAAACAGTACATCTGCAATGGCATTGCCTGCTTCGCTACCCAGCCACCATGTGTAGAGAATGGCGGGTGCATTGCCGGCAGTATAATTAAATACCAGCGGCCTGCCTGCATTAATCAATACTACCACCGGTTTGCCCGTGGCCAGCAATGCTGCCAGCAATTCTTCCTGCACTCCTGGGATATTAATATTGCTGCGGCTTTTTGCTTCGCCGCTCATGTCTCTTCTTTCGCCAATGCTAAGTATTACAACATCTGCCTGCCTGGCCACTTCTACAGCTTCTGCAAAACCATCTTTGTTGTTGCCTTCTATTTCGCATCCTTTTGCATACAGCAGCTTTGTGCCGGCGCCTACTTTATTTTCCAGGCCCTCCCATTGGGTTACAATAAAATTAGAATCTACGCCCGGCACTTCTACATCCCAAAAACCTTTGTTTTGTTTTACCGCTTTTACCAGCGGCCCAATAAAGGCGATGGTTTTAGTTTTCTTAGAGAGTGGCAGCAGGTTGTTTTCATTTTTGAGCAATACAATACTTTTTGCTGCCACTTCCCTGGCTGCTTTTGTATGTGCAGGATTGTTTAATGCTGCCTGCTCTCTTGCGGCATCGCAAAATTTAAAAGGATCGTCAAACAGGCCCAGTTCAAATTTCTTTGTGAGTATTCTTTTTACTGCATCATCAATTAATGCGATGCTTATTTTTTTATCTTTTAATAATTGTGCCAGGCTGTTTTTATAACAACGGCTTTCCATATCCATATCGCTGCCTGCGGTTACGGCACTTAAAGCTGCTTCGTATTCGTTGGCCACATTACCATGCTTAATCATTTCGCCGATAGAACCCCAATCGCTTACCACAAAGCCTTTAAAACCCCATTTGCCTTTTAAGATATCTCTTTGCAAATATTTATTGCCGGTGGCAGGCACGCCATTTAAATCATTAAAGGAATTCATAAAAGTAGCGGCACCTGCATCTACGGCTGCTTTAAATGGCGGCAGATAGACTTCCCACAAAAGGCGGTCGCTCATGTCTACAGAGTTATAGTCACGGCCACCAATAGCCGCACCATAAGCGGCAAAATGTTTGGCACATGCCATTAATGAATTTACATCACCCAATTTATTTCCCTGGAATGCTTTTACCCTGGCGTAAGCAATTTTAGAACCCAGGTATGGATCTTCACCGGCGCCTTCCATCACCCTTCCCCAGCGAGGGTCACGGGCTATATCTACCATGGGTGCAAAGGTCCAGTGAATGCCGCTGGCGCTTGCTTCTGTGGCTGCCACCCTGCCAGATAATGCCATGGCATCCAGGTCCCAGCTTCCGGCTTCGGCCAGTGGAATGGGAAAAGTTGTTTTGTATCCATGTATTACATCCTGCCCAAACAGTAGCGGAATTTTTAAGCGGCTCTGCATGGCTACCTGCTGCCAAACCCTGGTTCGTTGTGTACCCACACAGTTTAACAGGGAACCCACCAATCCTTTTTTAACCTGCTCTTCTTTGGTAGAATCCAATGTTACCGGGCCGGTTGCTGTCCAGTTATCATTGTATTGATTCATCTGCCCTATTTTTTCCTGAAGGGTCATTAGTTTTAAAACAGAATCTACTTTTTGAGAGATGGTCTTTTTTTGTGCGGAGCTAACCAGCGGCTGGCAGGTAATCAGTGCCAGCAGGCAAAACAACAGGCAATTTTTCGGCAACATATTCTTGGTGGTTTTTGGCAAATAAACGATGTGTAAAATTACGCACTGAGGCGCAATATTTTTCTTTTAATAAACGGGATGCATTAAGCAATGGATGATTGCTGTAATATGCAAACAATCCCTGCACTGATAAAGATCTAATTAAAAATTACATTGAATGATGATGGCCGTTTTACCAGGTATGCAGGAGCGCTGGCTACAGCAATTTTATTTACTTTATCAAAACTAAATTTAAGCCGTTTGTTGTTGAAGATGATTTGTGTTGGCGCTGTTGGGCAATGGATGTGTATGATCCATTTTGTTGTGGGCTTCATGCCTGCATAAGTTCCTTCAACTGCATTTATCTGCAGCAACAGTTTGCCGGCGTTGTTGCTTAGTTTCATGCTGGTAGATGCATAGATCCCTTTTAAATAATCATTACTAATGCCATCATCTTCCAGTAAATTAAAAGATCCGTCTGCGCCGGGATACACATCAAGAACAAGTATATTGTTATTTCCTTTTTCAATGGATGAGGCATAATTACGCATGGGTATAATCGCTCCTTGTTTTACAAACAAAGGAATTTGATGGAGCGGTGCTGCTACTGTATGTTCAGCATTGCCCTGCAATGGTTCACCAGTCTGGTAATTGATCCACTTACCTGCAGGTAAAAAAACTTTTTGGTTGATTGCTCCTTTCTCATAAACAGGTGCTGCCAGCAATTCATCGCCAAACATATATTGATACAAATGCCCGGGAATTTTTCCAATCATGTGTTTCCCTTCTATACGGCTGCGGTGTGCGTAGCTGTAGATGTAGGGAAACATTTGCATGCGCCAATGTGCATAGTTGCGAAAAATACTATCGGCTCTTTTGGAATACATCCAGGCCAAATTAGCCGTTGGGTTTTCTGGTTGGGAAAATACTTCTGTTACAGGATTCAACATAGAAAACTGCAACCAGCGGATATACAATTCTTCTTCCGGCTTATTTGTTTTGCCCATGTCGAACCCACCCAGGTCATTGGCAAGAAAAGGTATCTCAGCCGTTCTGCTTTTGGGGTTAGTGTACATGGCAATATTTTCTTTTAATGCCACATTGGGTACCCAGCTATTAAAATCGACAAGTGGCTTTTCTATCGTCCAGTGGCTGCGTGTATCATCTGTCCATTTAGTTGGGTATCGTTTGTATGCTTCTGTTTCCTGTCCATCGGTATGCGACAAAATAAAACCCCTGCCCTTTGTTTCTTTTCCAAACTCCTGGCTCATTTCAAACATGGCTTTGCAGATACTGATTTTTGAAGTGCGATCAAGTTTAATAAAGTCTGCACCTTCGTCAAAAAAAGGTTTCATTTTTTGTTTGAAATAAGCCACAGCCAAAGGATTATCAAAATCAATATTGCCGCACTGTGTTCCCTTTTGTTCTTTCCCATTCTGAAACATAGCTGTGCTCCTGCTTCCATTGTGCCAGGAATTTGTATTGAGATAAATACTTGAAAAAAATCCTTTTTGTTTAAAGTCATTAAATGCTTTTTCATTACCTGTTTCTAAAATACAATCCCATAGCCAGAAGCCGCCTTTAATGTTATTGCGCTGCAGGTATGTCCACATCTTGCTGCGGCTGGGATAAGCCACGGTATCTGCTACAAAGTCGATGTACTTTTGCGGTCCTGCTCCTTTGTCTGCATAACTCCAGAACCAGGAATCAATCCAGTATGCATCGATCGGGTAGTGGTGTTTTTTTATTTCAGCAATACGGTTAATGGTTTCCTGCTGATTGGTATAACCACCATACATTACACCAAATGCCCAGGCCGGAGGTAAAATAATATTGCTATCGGCAACTGTTCTTTTTGATAACAGATCACCGGCTGTTTGCGATTTTGCAGCAATATTTATAAAGAGTAATGCAAGCAGCAGCGTACTGTATTTGAAGAACCTCATCGTTTATTTTTTTGTATTGATATAGGAAATAATTATACCGGCCAATTCAAACTGGGTCTGTTATAATCGCCGCTGCATGTATGTAATGAAACAATTAATGGTTGCGGGCTTAGCTTTTTACTTTGATGATACCATGCGTTTTGTAAGACATGATCAACGAATGATTTTACCTGTACCAGTTTAAAATCACTGCCCCGGTTTTTATTGGTTGTATTATCCCAGGTAGCTTCTTTTTTTTGTGCAGAAGCAAACGGAGCTAACAGTAATACAGATAAAAAAACGGTTAAGGTAAATTTCATTTCTTTTTAAAACATATTTGAACAAAAACAGGTAAATGATCTGATGGATATTTTAAATTGTATGAGTCGGACAATACTGCAAATTTATTTACCACAACGGATGCTGATTTGGAAACAAAAATATAATCGATCAATGTGGTAACGGGTTTAGAAAAATTGAAACCGTTAAATGTTCCTGCCGGCCCAAATGGTTTTTCCATAGAAATATCTCTGGCATCATTCATTTCCGTTTTCAGTATTGCAACAGGAGTGGTTTCCGGCGTTGCATTCAGGTCGCCCATTAAAAATACGGGCAGGTTTGCGGTGTTCAGGAGCTTTATATTTTGCAGGATCAGTTTTACCGATGCTGCTCTTGCTGCAGCACCATCATTATCCAGGTGTGTATTAAAAACCCAGAACCGTTGCTTTGTTTTTTTGTCTTTAAACAAACCATAGGTGCATACCCTTAAATATGAAGCATCCCATCCTTTAGAAATGCTATCCGGCGTTTCTGAAAGCCAGAAAGTATGTTGACTGTTTAAGGCAAGCCGCTCGGCATTATAAAAAATACAGCTTGCTTCGCCTTTGCCTGCGCCTTCCCTGGCAATGCCGATGCGTTTGTATTTAGTAAGGTTGCTGTCTAAATAATTCACCTGGCCGGGCGTGGCTTCCTGCAGGCCAAGAACATCCGGATGGTAAAATTTTATTTGTGCTGTCATCACTTCTTTCCTTTTATCCCACTGATTTTCGCCATCCGATTTAATGTCGAGCCGGATATTGTAGGTCATCAGGTGCAGTGGCTGGCCAAAAGTTTTGGCGGCAGAAAAAAACATGATCAGCAATAGACTGAAAAAAACATGGGGCTTTGTCATTTTTTATTTTTTTGTTGGTACACTCTTACATAATCTACTTCCATCACCGCAGGAAATATTGTATCGTCAATGCCATGCTTACCACCCCAGTTGCCGCCAATAGCAAGGTTTAAGATAAAATAAAAAGGCTGATCAAAGGGCCACTCTTTTGCAGTAAGATGTTCGTTAAGTATGCTGTTATACACTACCCCATCTACCATAAAATCCATTTTATCTTTGGTCCACAAAATAGCGTAAACATGAAACGCCGTGTATGGATCTTTAATAAAAATGGCTTTACCTTTTTGCGTTCCTATAACATGGTTATAAGCAGCGCTGTGTATCGTGCCGTGAATACTGTCTTTATCATACCCCACATGTTCCATAATATCTATTTCGCCACAGTCGGGCCATTTGGTATTGCCAATATTGTTGCCCAGCATCCAGATGGCAGGCCAGGTGCCTTTACCGGCAGGCAGTTTGGCTCTTATTTCAAACTTGCCGTATTGAAACTCCGCTTTTTTTGCAGAAGATAAACGGGCAGAGGTATAAGGCTTTTTCTCCATCGTTTGCTTAAGGGCCGTAATTTTTAGTGTACCGTTGCTTACAAATGCATTGGAAGAATTGTTGCTGGTATAAAATTGTTTTTCATTGTTTCCCCAGCCATAGGAATTGCCTTTTGTTTCAAAGCTCCATTTGCTGCTGTCTGGCAATCCTGTGTAATTAAATTCTTCTGACCATGCCAGTTTCCATTTTTTTGTTTGGGCAAATAAACAATTGCATACGAGCATTGCCAAACAAAAGATTAATACTTTTTTCATCTTTTATTTATTAAGGTTTTATTATTTCTTTAAAAGAAACAATATTAAAAAATGCTGCAGTGTTTTGTGTAAACCTGCATGAAACAGGGTAAAAAAAACGGTACTAATGAGTTTTCTGCTGACCGTTTTATTAAATAAAATTAAATGAAAGAAAACGAAGCTCCTGTATTTATAAGGTAGCTAAAAATAATTTGCTGTGTTTAAAATAAGTTCCTTCCTGCAGTAAACTGCAGGAAGGAACGACTGCTATGTTACCTGAGAACCCACATTACTTTATTTATTTCATCTACGCCTTCGTATTGCCTTCCTAATGCAATGATTAAATTAGCCCTGTTGTAATTTGCTTCTGAGGAAGGATATAACCAGCGCATGGGTATACCGTTTTTGTTATTCTCATTCAACGATGTTAAAGGATTGATGGGAAACACGGGGTAACCTGTTCTCCTGTATTCAAAAAATGAAGAGGTTGATTCCATCATAAAATTGAGGAAATATTTTTGCATCCATATTTGCTTTAACTGATCGGCAGGATCAGTTTTAAAAGCTGCTTCGCCAGTAAAGTATGCATCAATGTAAGCCTGTGTAATGGCCATATTATGTGCATAGCTTGCTGTAGCCGCCATGGTATTGGCCAGCGCAGATTTAACGCCGGTTTCATAATAATTCTGGGCAGTACCAGTAGTAATCCAGCCGAGTATTCTTGCTTCAGCCAGTATGAGTTGCTGCTCTGCATAGGTGAGTATTCTTCTTGGTTCGCTGGCCACTTCTTTTAAATACCTTGAGTTTAACAACGAATAAGTATTGCTGCTATGCGCCACCGTTATGTCGTCATAATTGTTAGATACATTTACCCCCACATAAGCAGCGGGATCTGCCTGGTTAAAGCCTCCGGCTATTTTAGCTCCGGCAGGATCTGCATAATAAAACAATCTTCTGTCGTTATACAATTTCAAATTGTCTATTACCAGGGAACTTACTATTGTTCTGCTGGTAAACAAATTATTGGTACCAGACATTGGGTGAACATTTGTGCTGGAGTAATTTAATCCAAGGAAGCCGGTATTGCTTTCCAACAGGTTATTGGCAGCTACAATTTCTGCAAACCTTCCTTTAACATTCAGCGATGATACTTCTGCTTTTTTGCTGAGAGCCATCAGCACTTTTAATGCAAAAGCATTGGTAGCCCTTCTCCATTTTGCCGGATCACCTGCAAAAGGCGTAGGGTCTCCATCGAATTTAATTCCGGTTGCAAAAAACTGGTCGGCTGCTTTCAGGTCATCCAAAATGCCTTTGAACACTTGTTCCTGTGTATCATAGGAAGGAGTAATATTGCCGCTTTTACCAAGGCCGGCATCACTGTAAGGCACATCTCCCACCTGCATGGTGAGTTGGTAAAACATGTAGGCTTTAGAAAATTTAGCCAGCCCTTTGTACGAATTTTCCATCACGCTTCCTTCTGCATATTTAAGCATACTTTCAATATTAGGCAGCATGGTCATGTTTCCAAAACCGGTGGCTCCTATATAATTATATTGAGATGACATAATGCTTTGGTTGGCAAATGCTACATATTTACTCAAGCCGTTATCAGAGAGGTATGCCATGGCATCGAGCCCGCCGAACTTTAAATTTTTAAGGATGATATTTGTTGCCAGCATTGTGGCATTTACTGTTTCTGTTGCATCGGGGTTGGTATTAATGTCTTCAAATTTGCTGCAACCGGTAAGCATACCAGCAGCAAACAATACCAGCACCGTATTTTTTATATATTTTTTCATTTCTTTAAATTTTATCTGGCCTTAACCATAATTATTAATAAGCTACTGATCAGAAATCAACTTTAATATTCATTCCTACATAGCGTAATGATGGATCTGCAAAATTTTCTGATCCTCCGTCTATATCAGAATATTTAAATTGTTTAGCCCAGTAAATAAGGTTTTGACCAATGGCAGATACGGTGATATTTTTAGAAGATATTTTATTGGCCCATGATGCCGGTAAAGAATAGCTTAATGAAACTTCTCTTAGTTTTAAGAACGTTGTGCTATATAAATCAGCCGGTGAAGGTGAGCCTCCCCATGCAGTTCCTTTATGCAAACCTTCGATATATGATTTGTAAGTTGTTTTAATATCGTTGGGCGCAAATACACGGGTATCACTTACCACTTTTAAATTAGCATCATACACAATAGTACCGGATACTACTTTTACACCCTGGCCCAGGTAGTTTTTAGAACCTGCTGTTTTGGCATCAAGGTATCTTTCTGCAGTAACGGAGTTAGGATGATTACCGGAACGCCACATGTACATTTCTGTAATAGATTGTGCCAGGCCACCTACCCTTCCATCAAGAGAAATACCCAGGGTTACCCTTTTGTATTGAAGGGTTGTATTAAAGCCCCAAATCCAGTCTGGATCTGAGTAACCTGCCAGTGAGGCAATGGGTTTATAAGTGGGTGCGCCATTGTTGTAAACAACGTTTCCATTATTATCTGTCTGAAATTCGTTGTAGGTATAATAATCTGTTCTCTTACCTTTTGCTATCCAGTCTCTTCCTTTAATGGAATACACAGAATCCATTTGGGTATAATAAGTGGCATACTTTGACCAGTTAAATGCTACATCCCATTTAAAAACATCTGTTTTTACAGGTGTTGCGTTAAGGGTAAGTTCTATACCTCTTGTAGTGCGCTCTTCATCATTATTAATATACACTCCTGTAAATCCTGAAGAAGGACTGATACTGGCCGTTTGTATATAATCATATCCTTTTTTCTTGTATAAAGAAACATCCAGCGAAAGCCTGTTCTGAAGAAAACTTGCAAAAGTGCCAATTTCAGTGGTATTAAAGCTCTGTGCAAAAATATCGTCGGGGCGAATGGTGGTTGGATAATTGGCTGTGCCCAGGGTGCCCCACTGATTGGTAGCTATTGAAAAAACCTGGTTGATAGAATAAATGCCTGCGGGTGTTTTATATTGCGTCCATGAACCCCTTAGTTTCCACATAGACAGCCAGTTTGGTTTATTCAATAATTCTGATACTACAAAACTTCCGGCAACGGATGGATAAAAGTAAGACCTGGTAGATTTGGGCAAGGTAGATGACCAGTCGTTTCTGAAAGTGGCTTCAAGGAATGCCATATTTTTCCAGCTTCCTCCCAGTTTACCAAAAATACTGTTGGTTTGTTTTTTGGAAATAATCGACAAAACATTCACCGGATCAATAGAAGCTTTTAATGAATAATAACCGGGAATGGTTAATCCACTTCTTGTTCTTGCTTCGAGGCCTTCATCCTGTTTGTAAAATATGGAACCACCGGCAAAACCATCAATAGTAAAATTTTTGAATTTTTTATTGGCCAGTAACATTCCTTCTGTACTGCTGCTAAAACCTCTGCTGACGCCTTTATTAAAGGAACCTCTCTGCGATTCTCCCCAAACTTCTGTACCACCCGGTATTACAGTAGTGGCACCTGCTCCCTGGAAGGATCCTTTTGAAACCCGAATATCCTGCGTATTGCTGTAAGTATCATAACCGGTTCTTACAGTAGCTTTCAGCCAGCTAAGTATGTCATAGTTCATGGTGAGCTGACCATTAAAAATGTCTTTGTTGTAAGTACGCAACCTTTCATACCTGTCAAAATAAGGATTGTTATTTCCGGCAGTATAACTGCTGTTCTGCGCTTCATTGGGCACCGTCCAGTAATCTCTATATCCTCTTACGTTCCAGTCTGGCGAACCCCATATCAATAAACCATACATAGGATCATAAGCGGTGTAACCGCTAAAGCCAATATTGGGAGAAGATTGTTTGTTGTAAGTTAGTGATGATGATAAAGAGAATTTTTTTACTTTAATATCTCCCCCCACACTAAAAGTTACTTTGTCAAATTTTGAATTAGGATAAGTACCCTTGTTATTTACCCAGGTGGCAGAAGCTCTCATTCCACCCATTTCACCGCTTTGGGCAATACTCAGGTTATTGTTGATGATATATCCCTGGTTTAAAAAATTCTTGAAATTATTTTTACCAATGGGAGAATAAGGCATTTCCTTAATAGTCTTTGAAATGGGATCCCACTGTTTTACAGTTTGCCCTTCCAGTGCCGGCCCCCAGGAACCGTCACCTTCATCCGTGGATGCGGCCCGGCGGTGCTGTTCAACTTGGAAGCTGGCAGCTTGGCGGTCACGACTTTCAAGTCTGGCAGCGAAAGAACGACGACCTCTTGGAGGCTTTCGGGACGGGGTTGTTTGTTCGCAACGCCACCAACCAATGGCAGGTGTTCTGCCTCGACTTTGAGGACAGTTACTCGCCCAAAATCGAATTGCAGGCGAACGGTTCTCAAGTCGCGGTCTTGCGACGCGGCGCGAAGGTTGGCGACTTCGACACGACAACGGCGACCTTCAAGCGCACGACTGATGGAGCAACACTCAATGCAGCTGTCGTGAGCAATGCGCCGCCTGCTGATTGGTGGCTCAGGCAGTAAACCCGCCCGGTGTCCCGCACAAACGGTGTAAGGAATCTAGCGGCGCTCAGGCCGCGCCG
>JBBRFX010000115.1:0-13315 GCA_038241275.1 Chitinophagales bacterium | reverse complement strand
CCAGGTTGCTGCGGGTGGTATTAAATTTTAACGCACCCGTTCCAATGGCAATATTGCTGAAGCCTGTAGTGTTGGCATACAACGCCTCATTTCCGGCGGCTGTATTTCCATTACCTGTCGTATTGCTGATAAGCGCTTGAAATCCATTGGCCGTATTGAAAGCACCTGTAGTACTTGAGAAAAGTGTTCCCGTTCCCATGGCAGTATTGCCGTCTCCGGTTGTATTTGAAACAAGTGCCAGGTATCCGTTGGCAGTATTAACAGCTCCGGTAGTGTTGGAAAGAAGCGCCTGGAATCCATTGGCGGTATTGTTGCTCCCGGTAGTGTTGGCATAAAGTGCAGAAAAACCAGTGGCCGTGTTGTTATTACCAGTGAGATTGGAATAAAGTGCAGAAAAGCCGGCGGCTAAATTAGAACTTCCGCCAGTGTTAACATGTAAGGATTTATACCCTACCGCCAGGTTATTGGTGCCGGTACTATTATATCTTCCTGCACCATAACCAAAAAAGGTTAAGCCGGTGGCCGAATCTATTTTACCTGCAAACTGGTTGTTCATTTTAAATTGAAGGGCATTGTTATCAAGCGTGCCCAAAAAATTATTGGGTCCGGTGTTGCCTGTAAGGCTCCATCCACTTCTTAATACAATGGTTTGCCAACTGGGAAAGGCAGGGGAATTCATATTAACCATCAACTGGTTTTTTGTGGAATCATACACCATCAAACCTTTTGCAGGAAGGGGAATTAAAGGAATGGCCGAGGTGGTCATTCTGGGAATAAGCAAACCTTTGTTAGTACTGGTAACATCCAGTTGAGCCGAGGCATTAGGCGTGGCAGTGCCAACACCAACTGTTTGTGCACACACATCAATTACTATGCAATAGCAACTGAGTAAAACAAAAATTCTTTTCATTTTATTTGAATTTAAATTAATCAACCATACCAACACTTTGTCCCCCGCTGATGTTGACAAGACTATTTCCACTACCGCCGCCGATAGCTTTTCCGGCCAATCCGCCAGGAGCAACGAATGTGCCGGTGCCCGCCTGGCCAGGCTGCCCTCTTAATCCTCCGTTGCCTCCTACACCACCAGCGTTGGCACCTGCTCCGCCTGTGCCTCCAATAGTTGGTTGCCCTGTTGCGCCGGGCTGTGCAGTTGTTATTGCAAAGCAGCCACCAAATTGCCCCGAGCCATAAATACCACCGCCTGGCCCACCACTGCCACTTACTAAACCTGCACCACCACCACCACCGCCACCCTGACCATTCGGATTTTTAGAACCACCACCACCACCACCGCCTGCACCTGCAACAATCCCAAAATTATTTACAGAGATGATAACCCCTGGCCTGGTACTGATGGCGTAACCACCAGGTTTGCCCTGTTCGGCAAATATTAAGGAAATGATGCATCCTGTTTCAATGGCTCCACGTCCACCTCCCCCACCAGCGCCTGCTATGGTACCATTATTGTTAATTGTAATGGCAGCATTAAAAGGCATTGAGTTAAAGGATAAAGCTGTGTCGCCGGCATTGCAGCCTGTTATGCTAACACCGGGAGCAATATTGATAAGGTATTTTTTGGAAGGCGCCCCTTTTGCATAGGTATTGTAGAAATCAACTTTGCAGGCGCTTGTTGTAATGTTGATGATGACCGTCTGGCATTCGGCGCAATAACAATTCCATACCTGGTAGGTGGAATCATAATAATTTAAACATCTTTCATCTGTATTAAAAATATGCAATCCATCAGGAGGATTTAGTATGCTATTTCGCTGGCCCGTTGTAAGCCGGGGAAATAATATTCCTTTGTCTGTAGATTTTATTTCGAGAATAGCTTTTTGATTAGGTGTGGTAGTGCCAATGCCTATGTTTTGTGAAAACGCACTTGCATTAATCAGTAATGTATAAAGGACAATGATTGCAATTTTTTTCATGACTTATTTAATTATTTTTTGAGAATAGCAGATTTTTGTTTTGTTCTTTCAGCAAATCAATTTCTTTTGTTTGGAGGTTTATTAAATCCAAAGCCTTTTCTAACTTGTTACTTAATGCAGTCGTTCTTTTCTCCAATGCCTGTATGGCAATCAAATTAACTCCCAAAAAATCCTGTTGGTTTATTAAAGTATCACAACCAATAGTTCCGTAACTGTCTTTACCAAATGCAGCAAAAAATTCCTGTGCCATAGGGCCATAGTGCCGGAAAGTAAGGGGGTCCTGTGTTTTATAATTCCAGGTGGTAAGGGGCATCCCTGCAATTTTTTGCAAGAATGATTCACCATCTACCGGTTCAAAATTTTCTTTAAGCCTAACATCACTTAGTGCTGCCCAGGAGTTGGCACCTGCGTTGAGGAAGGAACCTATATTAACATCGCTGGTTGTAAAAAGCCGGTAGCCCCCGGCAAATCTTGATCTGAAACCGTTGGCCACAAATGATTGCATGACCGTAGTTGTAGAATTGTCGCCAATGGCAAGTGCACCATTAAACCCACTTGTGGAAATATAGTTGCCAAGAGCGATAGAGTTAGTGCCACTGGCAGTTGCATTGGTTCCAATTGCAAAAGAATAATTATTGTTGGCAAGCGTAAGATAGCCAATAGCCACGGAATTATCGCCACTGGAAGTGGCTGCAAAACCCATGGCAGCAGCATGGGTACCGCTGGCATTCGCACCACCTAAAGCTACGGATGCTGATCCGCTGGCAGTGGAATTACCAGCTGCAGTAGATTGTGTTCCGCTGGCATTTGACGAACCCAGCGCCACCGAATAATTTCCACTTGCCATACTTCCGCTTCCGGTAGCAAAGGCGGCAAACCCGCTTGCATTCGTGGACTGTCCTGTTGCAAATGAATATCTGCCAATATTATCTTTCGTCCATAAATTGTTATTTGCAGAGCTGGTATATCCAACCCGAAATGCTGCCTTATCCGCATACCACATCATTCTTCTGCCGGCTATCTCCACAGGAGGATTACCTTGTGTAACCGGAATGTCGCCCGATGCTGTAAACACAACACTGCTGTCGACTACATGCAGCCTTGCCATTGGTGTAATGGTGCCAATACCTAAATTTTGAGAATAAGAAACTGTAGGCAGTTCCAGCAAAGAAATCAGGAATAAAAGCCCGGCGGGTATAAATAGTTTTTGCATATCCTTTATTTATTTTTATTGATAATTGACAGGATTTTATTTAGCTCTTTAAGCAAATCAATTTCACTTATCATTTTATTACTTAGTATAGTTTTTAAGAGCCTCTCAAATAAAACCTGGTATATACAAACCTTAATCTTGCAAATCAAAAATTTTACAATTACTCCTGATAGCCTCCACCACTTTATCAATATTCAGTACTCCATAATTGAAAGTATGTTTGCTGCCATCTGTCAAAGTGAGTGTGGCTTTTTTAGCCAATAAAGTTTTTTCTACCAGCATATCTTTAATGTCTGATTTTTTTATTTCCAGGTATCCGTCCCGCTTCCATTTAGCCAGCATTGTTTCGGGTAAAAAAGCTTTTGCAGATACATCCAACCTGGCATCGTACAACAAACGTTGTGTAGTAATGGTAAGCTTGCCATTGTATTTTCCATCTTCGGGGGTAGTGTAAATGATTGTCCAGGTATCAATGGTACATTCTGCAGGTAATAATTCAATTTTCATTGCAATGATTTTAAATAACCTTTTACTACTACTGGTTTCCGGATTATAACGGCCAGGCAGTTTGTAAATGTTTATAGGGTCTTAATAATTTAAAGAGCTTATATAATAAAATTACGCTCCTGTTATAAAAATAAAATTCGCTTTTCATCAACGGTGGCATTGGTTGAGTCTTCGGTACTGTTTGTGTTTTTTACATTCCCGGGGCAACAATAAAGGCCCCTTCATAACTCTCAATCCAGCATAGCTTAAAGAATGATTGCCGGTTCTCAGTTTGTTTTGGAGATTTTTTATAAAATTCGTCTTGCCCCATTTCTCCAACGGTGGCATAAAGGCGGGGAACGGTAGTATTTAGGAAACTAACCATTGCAAGAACTTTGCAAGCTGCACAGTGGCATTTTTTTTAAAGTAAGAACTGTATCTTTAGAATCAAACACTGCACAACTTTATTACCAGAACTATTTTTTTTGTAACATTCAGTTTTTCTAAATACTTAATTAATTTTTTAATCAGACTTAAGAAATGCGTTTGCTGCTACCCATCATATTAATTTCTTTTTCGGGAATCATAAAAAGCCAGCAACTGCTTTTTGAAAATTATTCTTCGGAGCAGGGACTCTCGCAAAACAGTTGTTACAGCATTGCGCAGGATGCCAATGGCTTTATGTGGTTTGGCACACAGGATGGCCTTAACCGGTATGATGGCAAACAGTTTAAAGCTTTTTTACCCCAAAATGCAATCGGTAAAAAATTGCCATCCAATTACATTACTTCTCTCTTTTTTGATGACCCTAAAAATTTATTGTGGATAGCTACCATTCGTGGACTTTGTATCTATGACCCACGCAAAGATTCTCTTGTAAGGATTGCAGAACGATATCCTTTTGCGGCCAGCCTGGAAAAACTGGCTGTAAAAAAAATAATATCGTATAAACCCAATGAATACTGGTTAGTATCTTATAACAATGGGCTTATATTGTTAAACACAGCCGCCAAAACCATCAGTTCCTTTTTTGATGATGAAGTAAATAAAAACACCGTGAGCAGCATTGTGCTGCATCATGAAAAGTTAATAGTGAGTTTGTCTAATAAATTATTTTACCTGGCTCCAGATGATAAAAATTATAAAACAAAACCATTTTTAGAGGGTCGCATTTTCCCTGAAATTAAAGAACTGTTTTCTTATAACGACGCACTGTGGATAGGCACAACAACCAAAGGATGTTTTTACATAACCCAGCCTATTGAAGATACCGGCAGCATCCATCCCTTCTCAACTGCCACCGGAGGTATTGGGTGTTTTACAACAGATGCATCTGGCAAATTATGGATAGGTACCAGGGGTAAAGGAATTGTACAATACGACCCGGAAACACGCCAGATACAATTGGCAGCAAATAATAAATACAACAACCGTTCCCTTGGTAAGAACTTTGTGTTGAGTCTGTTTAAAGACCGTCAGGGTATTGTTTGGTGTGGGCTCAGTGGAAGCGGCCTGGCAAAATACGATCCTCTCAAATACCAGTTTACTGCCATCAGGAAAGAACCGTTGAACGAAAATTCCCTACCGGATGATATGATATTTGATATTTTTAAATGCAGCGATGGAAGTTATTATGTGGGTACGCAAAACAAAGGAATAGCACAATGGAATTTAACCAACAACAGCTTTACAACTTTTGCTGCATCCTCTAAATTAAACCAGGTTAGCAACACTATTTACGACATAACAGAAGACAACAACAATAACCTGTGGATTGCCAGTTGGGGCGGGCTTATGCAACTGAACAGACAAACAAAGAATATTTCTTATAAAGAAAACGACAACCTGCCGGCTTCAAAAAAATTATATGGTATTGTAAAATTAAAAAATGCAGACAGCCTTTTTATAACAGGGGAAAATGGCCCTGCGTTTTTTTCTTTAACCAGCCAGGAATGGAATTCTTCTGATGATAAACTTGGATGGACAAAAGCTTATGTGGGGAGGTATATTTATGAGGGGAGCAATAGTACTTTGTGGATATGCACTGTGGGTGCAGGATTGGTAAAATATGATTACAAAAAAAACAGTTTCAATATTATTGAGCCTGTAAAAAAAATCTCCATTTATGTGAGGCACCTGCTACGGCAAGGAGACATCTTTTGGCTGGCAACAGATAATGGAATTGTATTGTACGACTATGTAAAAAATAAAGTGGTTAAACATTTTAAATTGAGTACCCCTGATCAGTCTAATGTATGCTATGCGATTGCAAAAGATAACCTCGGATTTCTTTGGGTGAGCACGAACACCGGGCTTTACAGGGTAAACCCAAATGATTTTACCATTCAACATTACAATCTTGGAAATGGCTTGTCGTTTTTAGAGTACAATACAGCCTGTGCACTTAAAGAAGCAGACGGTTCGCTTTTATTTGGCGGTGTGGGAGGCATTACCCGTTTTAATCCTGCATTACTTAAAGAAAACACCTTTAGCCCCAACCCTATTATTACAGCTATAAATGTGAATGACAGCGCATGGCAATTAACAACGGATCTGAGTTTAAATCATAACCAAAACTTTATCACTATTTATTTTGCAGTAAATAATTTTTCCAATCAGAGTAACAACCAGTTTACCCACCGTATGGTAGGGCTCAATGAAAACTGGACGAATGCCGGCAACCGCAATTTTGCTAATTATACCAGCTTGCCTCCCGGTGATTATATTTTTCAATTACGGTCTGCTAACAGTGATGGCAAATGGTGCGATGGAATAACTACTTTGAGTTTCAGCATTTCTCCACCCTGGTGGCAAACCTGGTGGTTCAGAATGTTGGCATTTATTTTATTGGCAGGTATTGTTACTTATTTTGTAAGAAGAAGAATACAATTAATAAGGAAAGAGGCCAATCTAAAACAAAAAATTGCTGAAACAGAAATGAAAGCATTGAGGGCACAAATGAATCCACATTTTATTTTTAACAGCCTTAACAGTATCAGGGAAATGATTCTTAACAATGAAAACAAGGAAGCTTCCCATTTCCTGAGCAAGTTTGCACACCTTATACGAATTACGCTGAACCAATCGGGGCAATCGTTTATTTCGCTTCGCAATACGATTGATTACCTGCAGCGATATGTAGAAATGGAGCAGGTGCGCAATGCAGAATTTACCTGTCGCATATTAGCCGATGATGAACTGGATTTGGATGAAACCGAATTACCGCCTATGTTGATTCAACCTTTTGTGGAAAATGCTATCTGGCATGGGGTAACCAGCAAAGAAAAAAATATTAATATCACTATAGATTTTAAAAAAGAAATTAACCAACTTGCCTGCATCATTTCCGACAATGGAATAGGTATAAACCAATCGCTGAAAAATAAAAATGAAGGCAATGAATTACACCATTCTGTAGGGATTGAAAATATTCATAACCGCTTAAGGTTATTGAATGAAAAGCATGCATTAAAAAGTAGCTTAACCATACAGGATAAAAGCACCCTTGGCCGGGCTGATGAAAAGGGCACGATTGTAACTATAAGAATTCCACTAGAAATTAACCAATCATGATAAACATCAAAACCATTTTAATAGATGATGAACCCCGGGGGCTTAATTCTTTGCAAAAACTATTACAGTTAAACTGCCCGGAAGTGGATGTTATTGCACTTTGTAATAGTGCCGAAGATGCAAAGGAAAAAATAGCGGAGCTAAAACCTCAATTGATTTTCCTGGACATTGCTATGCCAGGAAAAAACGGCTTCGATTTATTGAGAGATTTGGGAAATATAAATTTTGAAATAATTTTTGTAACGGCTCATAACAGCTATACCATTCAGGCATTTCATTTTAGTGCGGTAGATTATTTGCTAAAGCCTGTGGATGAAGAGTTATTGGTAGAAGCAGTAAAAAGAGCACATAAGAGGATAGTAGAAAAAACGAGTGGCCAGCATATTGAAACCTTCATGCACAATATCCGCCAAAAGGATAGTCCGCAAAAAATGAAATTATGTATTCCCTCTGTAAAAGGCTTTCAGGTGATAGATATACAGGATATTATTTATTGTGAAGCCAGCAGTAATTACACCAATATTCATTTCACCAACCGCCCATTCATCTGCGCTTCAAAATCCATACATGAATATGAAGAACTTTTAGAAGACTCTAATTTTGCCCGTATTCATAAATCTTTTTTAGTAAACCTGGAGCATGTAAAAGAATACCTGCGGGGCGAAGGAGGTTTTATTCTCTTATCCAATGGAAAAGAACTGGAAGTGAGCCGCAGAAAAAAAGAAGCGTTTTTTAAAAAGCTGAAGAGTTATTTTAAATACTCATGAATTGGCCTAAAGACATTGGGGTGTGCACTTAGCATGTCAAAAAAAAATAGGCTATTGCAAAAAATAATTACTTAGCAACTTTGTTTAACAAAAGCATTGCTTCAGCCGCATTGGCTTTTAGTTGCCCGAACGCACCCATTATCTATTACACCGCTGCAGCTTCTTTTAGCAGTGTGCCATCTTTTATCAAACCACTTTAAAACTGGCACCCCAGCCTCAAACTAATCCTGCTTAACCTGTAAGCAGTTTCATCTTTGTAAGGGAAACCAACATCTTCTGAGGTTTGTGTTTTTGCTATATTTTTTAAGGTATTTCCCAGGCTGAAAAACAGATGGCTTTTTGGAGTGATTTTAATTTTTGCTCCAATACCGGCATCGATATACAATTTACCTTCGGTAGTAATCCTGTAAAATTCAAAATCTTGTTTCCGATCCTTAGCTATAAAATGGCTGCCCACATCAGCATATAAAAACAAATGACTTTTTTTAAAATCAAATACTTTTTTCACATCTATAAACAACGGAAGCGTTTTAATAAAATAATCATCTATTCCAAAACCTGCACCCAAAAACCAATTATTGAAACTGAGGCCATTGATCGTTTGTACTGTAAATGCAACAGGTGATTTTCCGGCTATAAAACCAATGGAATTGTAGGAATTGAAAACAGGTGAACGATGTTTTTGAGCAATGCCTTCATATCGGCTAAAAACCAGGAAGAGGAATAATATAAAATAACGCATACTAATTTTTTTGTACTGCAATGGTAGATATCAATTTAATATCAGCGGCATTGCTATAATCGTATTGATACAACCCGTCCTTAGCAATCACTAAAGCAATTTGATTATAGGTTATCACATCATTGGCTTCCGGTAATACAAATTGTTTGATTTGAATAATTGACAGCGGGTTACTTGCATTATAAACTTTCAGGCCATCATTGCCATCACAAATAAATAAGAGATTTCCATCTTTACTTAAACCCCGTGGATTGGTTAGCAAATAAGTTTTAATTAAAGTTGGAGACATGATATTTGAAATGTTTAATACTTCCAATTGATTGGTAAATCCCTGGCATTGAGTTCCGGAGTGTAAGGTTACATAAGCGATACTATCATCTGCAATTACAGGATCACAGGTACGCACATGTTGAAAAGTTCCCAGTTTAACAGGGCTCACAGGATTTTGAACACTATAAATCAACATGCCGGAATTGGACCCGATAAACAATTTATCTTTAAATGGGAACAATGTTTCAATGCCCCAGCCCAGGCCAATAGAATTAGAAAGCACCGGGTTTTGCGGAGATGCAATATTAAGCACTCTCATAGAATCATTGGAAACGGTGTACATATAATCATGAATTAATGCAAACCTTGCCAGCGATCCGCTGATACCAACAGGCGTGCCTGCAGCACTGCCATTAGACAAACCGGCATCCATTGAAGTAAACATTACTCCCCCGCTATACACGGGCGTATTGGTATTGCATTCCATTTCTGTTGTTATATTTTTTTTAACCCAGTCGTAAATAACTTTCGACGTATCTGTATTGTATCCATAATAAAAACGCTCCGGAAAAACATTGGATACAAATTTTACGACTGCCACATTTAAAGGATTGCTGATATCTATAACAACAAGATCTGTGTAAAAATCTGCATAAAGAAAATTGCCTTTTATTGCAATATCTACATTTCCCGGCAGGTCAATAAATGCTTTATTTACCGGAGCTGCAGGGTTACTGTTGTCTATTAAATGAATACCTTTATCTACTTCATTTAGAAAAATATAATTTCCTTTTAAATATATTTTCCCTGGGTTCACAACCGGCCTGGGAGCATTACTTTTAATATTGGCCCTTACCTCTGCAGTGGTTTTATACATTGGCAGAAAATAAGTGTAGCTATAAGTGTTTGTGCAAACATCCTTTACACAACCTTGCTGTAGGAATAAAATGGCAGCCACAAAAATGGCTGCAAATAATTTAGGAATATACATTTTCATAATAAATCATTTTTTAACCTGACAATGCGCTTTAACTAACCGTTGCAGCAGACCTTATTATTTTTTTAGAGGAATATCGAGGAATAACAGGGAGTTAAGCAAATGCTGTTTGCTATAAGTTGTTTTGGTTGCTGATCCTATACTGTAACTAAATCTATAGCCAACACTAAAAGGCAACTTTGTATTTTTTGAAAGATCAATACCTGCCCCTGCATTAACCGTCAACAGGATTTTATTAAACAACCCTTCATTGGTAAAATAGGCATTGCTGCTGCTGTTATAAATTAGCGTATTGGAATAAATTAAATAACCCAATGTAGAACCCATCTCTACATACAACGGTATTTTTTTTGAAACACCGTATTGAAATAACAGTGGGATGGAGGCCAAATGAAAAACATTTTTATATCGAACAGATTGACCATTTCTATAAAATTGGTCTGCCCGGATATTGGTGCCTGCAAAATTAAAATTAATAACAGAATCAACATTTGAACCTGCTTTAATGATATTGGACTGGTAAGAATAATTTAAACCGGCATTAAAAATCCATCTTTTATTCATTTTATTTTTAACGTAAAAACCTAAGTTAAAACTAGTGGAAGCTTTTGGGCTGTTCGGTATTGAGCCAACCTGCACATTAGGTGATCCGCTGGAATAATTTCCTAATACATCTGCGTATAAAGGAGAGTTACCGAATAACTTATTTTTTACTGTAGAAATTCCTACACCCATATTAATTCCAAACTGCCGGTTTGCTGTTTTCTTTTTGTTTAATAAAGGATTTTTTTTGAGAGTGCTTAAAGTATTATTTAATGGATTCTTTAAAGAATCGGATTGACTGTTTTGAATTTCATTATTTGGTATTTCTGAAAGGGCAATCATACTGTCTGCAATAATCATCACAGTTGTATGTGATAGTGTTTCGTTGGAATCTGCAACGTTAATTTTGTTAACAGCATCACCAAAATCAGCAAAAGATGGTTTAATAACGATTTTTACTTTTTGTTTTGTTTTGAATTTTATTTTTTTATTAGTTGATAAATCACCGGATATTTTTTCAGAAGGTTTATTAGCTACTCCAGAGTTATTCATTAGTGAAATATTAGATTCATTTTTATTTCCTATTCCACTGTAATCTTTTATTGGCAATTTATTGTTTGACGATACATCATTTATTTTAATATGCGAATCTTGTTTACTCATTTGATTAGATACATCCTTGTTAGCATTAATTTCCTTTTTACTTAATTCAGAGTTGGCCTTGTATTTTTTGACAGGCGAAAAATAATTTATCAACATTAAAGTGGTGCCGGATAAAGCTATAAATAATAAGAAAAATAACAGCCAGCGGCGGGGCTTTTTCTGTTCAGGCAAACCTGCTTCTATCTTTGTCCATACGGCATCTGAGGGAACAAACTTTAGTTCATCCATCCTTTGCTGCATTGATTTTTCAAATTCACTATTTTGCATAGAACTGCATTTTATTGTCGGAATAATATTTTTTTATCCAGGTTATCATAAGTGCCCTTGCCCTCGCATACTGCGAACGGGAAGTTCCATCCGAAATACCCAATAGCTCACCGATTTCTACATGAGAGTACCCTTCCACTGCATATAAATTAAAAATGGTTTGATACCCTGTAGGTAATTGTTGAATGAGCGAAGCCAGCTCTTTAGTATCCAGCTTTATTTCCGGGTTATCTTCTGTAACCGGGTGCATTTCAATTTTTTCAAAGGCAAGGTCATGCTGATATTTGGTATTTCGTTTTAAATAATTTAAAGCAGTTCGTACCATTATCCTGCGTATCCATGCGCCCAGTTCTCCTTCACATTTATATTGGTATAAATTTTTAAATACTCTTATAAATCCTTCCTGCAAAACATCCTCTGCATCTGCCATTGATTTCGTATAGCGATAGCATACGCCTAACATCACTGCTGCATAACTGTTGTACAGTTGCTTTTGAGATGCCCTGTTATTTTTTAAACATTCTTTTACCAGTTCCCTGTCTTTTTCCATTTAAAAGAATTCCATCAATTGACAAAACTTTAAAGAGTACCGTTGCATCCAGCTAAATAAATAAAAATGATTCATCTGTAAAATTTCCAAAAACATGAAAATAACATTATTTCCTACCATAATATTCCTATTAAAGTTGCGGGTAAAAAAATAAACATATAAGGAAATACTGGCTGTTTAAAAGGTATCATTTGAAGAATACTCCATGGCTGATTTTAAATAATTATATTTAGGATGCAGCGTCGTATAATACCAATCAATGCGATACTATAATATTATGACAGCACTACGAACTAAAGATAGTTATCAGAAAAAGCTATATGACTTTATAAAAGACATTTATGTTGTTTGTCCTTCATGTGGCCTGCAGGCCATTATTAAAACCCCCGAATTTTTGTTTGGGAAAAAAGACGAACATAACATTAAATTAATTTGCACAAAATGCGGGCATAATAAACGACTCGAAGAAAAACCTGATTTAATATTACATTCATCGCCAAACAAAATAATTAAAGGTAAATATCTAATTATAGGCTCAGCAATTGACCCCTATTTTCATTTGCCACTTTGGCTAACTTTCAATTGCTGTGATAATACCTTATGGGCTTATAATTATGAGCACCTCGATTTTTTAAGGAGTCATGTAGAAGCAAAACTAAGAGAAAGAAATACGCAGGAAATGTCAAATAAAAGCCTGGGTAGCAGGCTACCAAAATGGATGACTTCAAAAAAGAACAGGGAAACTATACTAAAAGCAATTGATCATTTAAAAATTAAATCAAATACTGATTGATCAAAAAATTTCAGTTTACATTGTTTACCTCATTCCTTCCATTTTATTGTAAACCATAATCAATATCGCCATTAATCAGTCATGGTCGTTTACTTAAAATAATTTATTGGGTAACAAACATTTGTTTTTCAATTAAACATTGTTGTGTTATTTTATATCCCGAGAAAGGATTGTGCGCTGCCTCGGGACTCACTTGTACTTTTCAGCAACATTGAGCACAGAAATACAATGGCCTAAGCAAACGGCCCTGAATGTTCATTATCATTTTATTCCCCTTGGCTGGCTATACACTCAATCTTCCATTCATTCCTTTCGGCAGTCAAGTTTTTTTTCAACTGAAACCCAATGCTTCAAATCATTACAGTCCTTTATATCATTTATTTCTTTTCGCTATGTCCATAAAAAAACCCTTCAAGTAAACTTGAAGGGTTTTAAAATAAATATGGCGGCTACCTACTCTCCCACATTGTTGTGCAGTACCATCGGCCATGAGGGGCTTAACTTCTCTGTTCGGTAT
>JBBRFX010000114.1:0-13332 GCA_038241275.1 Chitinophagales bacterium | reverse complement strand
AAAAATTGCAGATATCGACAGCAAAGCCTTTCAGCTAAAAGTAAGCGGCAAAGGGCGCAAAGAAAGATTTACGATTTTGCCCAAAAAATCGCTGGATAAAAGCAAAGCGCAGCAACAACAAATTTCTTTTTTCCATAAATGCGCTTAAGGATGTGTTTAAAGGCATTTTCTTAAAAGGCCTGCGCCAACTGCTGCAAAATGAAACACTACAACTGCAAGGCATAGACGCAGAGAAAATAATCAAACAAGCCGGGTATAAAAAATGGAACGTTTATGCTAAAAGTCCGTTTGGTACTGTGGCCAATGTAGTGGATTATCTTGGGCGCTACACCCACAAAATTGCTATTACCGCCCATCGGATTGTTAGCATTAGCGAGCACAGTGTGTTGTTTAAATACCGGGATTATGCAGATGCTAACCGGCCAAAAGAAATGAGGCTGAGCCAAGCAGAATTTTTGCGGCGCTTCTAACTGCACATCCTTCCCAAACGTTTTGTAAAAATCAGGCATTATGGCTTGTTGCAAAACCATGGTAAAAGAAAAAGGCTCAATGCAATCCGCAAACAATTAAAACTATCGCCCTTGCTGCCCAGGGTGCAGGTACCGGTTAGTACTCGCATGCTGGAGAAATATGGCAAGGACACTAAAGCAGGTATTGAAGGAATGATGAAGTGCACGATTCCCGAGGTGAAGGAAGTAGCGGCAGAAGTTGAAAAAGATATCATTGATTTTTGATATAGAAAAGAGGAGGCTTCTGGCCTCCTCTTTTCTATATGCGGGATAATTATGATTTAGAAATTATACCCAAGCCCCACAGATAATGCCGGTAAAATACCGCTTAGTGCATCACTATTATCAAATGAGGATGAACTGCCGTCCTTTGCCTTCAGGTTAATGTACGATACACCGCCATTTAAATCCAGGGATAAACCACCATTCCATATCCACTGATGACCGATAACCAGTTTTGTGGTAAGGCCTCGAACATCTGCCCTGTCGCCAAAATCATTTTTAATTGTACCGAAAATTCCACCTATTCCAGGTGCTACATAAGTACCTTTTGGTGCAAGACCGGTTAAATAATACCTATATTCGGCCGCTGCCCCAAAAAGACTCAACTTGTCGCCGCCGCTTTTATAAAAGCCGAAGGTTGGAGATATAACAAAAGAACTTTTATCAGAAACGGCTCTCTCGTAAGATAAACTGCCCAGCCCTACCAGTGCACCGAGCGGATTAATCCTGGCAACATTTGGTTGTTCGCTTTGGGCAAAAGCAGCAGTGCTGCACATTAGAATAGCTACTGCAACTGCAGTAAATTTTTGTTTCATTTGCATGTTAGTTTAGTTTTTTAAAGTGTACAATCAGGTAAAGTGCGCAAGTTAGAGTTTTAAAATAAACTGCAAAATCTAATTTTTTGCTGCTATAGTTGTCACGAATAAAAGGAGTTGATAAGTTCTTTTCAATGCAGTATAAAAGATGCTGGCAGGCCCGCCGCATATGCTTTACAGAAAGAGTAGATATTCCAAAAAGCAGACAGGTAATCTGCAGGTTTGTTTTGCTGTTTTAAATTATATACATGTTCCCAAAATAAAAATACACTGCTATTGATAAGTTAAACATGAATTGGCAATGCTGAATTGTCATTATTCACTATTCACCATTCACCCTTCACAAATAGACACCTCATATTATTCTTTACATCGCATTAGTGCATTACCGCCAGGTTAGCTCCGGGTACCACAGTAACTGAAGCACCGGGTGCCACTTTAATGCTGCGGCAGGTAGCCGTGCTGCTGTTAACCGTAATAGCACCAGCATTAATTACCACATCGGTAGTGGCGTTGGGTAATATACCGCAACTCCAGTTACCCGCTGTTTCCCAAAGGTTGTTTACGGCTCCCGTCCACACATTGGCCACCTGAAGCAAAAATGTTTTACTCACTTTGGCACCATCAATTGCACAGCGGTAACGGTAACCATTAAACGCAGCGGAGGTATTACTGATCTGCAGCGCAGGGCTATTAACGCCGCTGTAAGTGGCATCGTTAGTTAAATAATTCCAACTGCTACCCGTGTTCACCTGCCATTCGTAAGTGCTGCCGCTCACATCGCTTATTAATGTATTGACTGCACCACTGCAGGAACCGGTGACTGGTAATTTTTGAATAAAGAAATTTCCCAGGCCCGTACTTATGATGCGCATTGCGAATCCGCCTGGCAAAGAATCCCAGGACTGTGGCGAAATAATCTGCTCGCCCGCAACAGGTGTGTACGCAGCAGGGGCGGTGGCAGAAGTGTTAGGTTGCCTGAGCACCACCAAATAGTCGGGGCTTATTATTTCGTTGTCGGATGTCTTTATTGCATTAAACTCTGCGCTGGTAAAATAGAGCAGCATATCCACATTTGCAGCAGGGGGCAGGCTGTCTGTTTTTACCGTAAAATTTCTGTTGAGTAAAGACAGGTTATTGTACCTGCGCACTGCGCCTGCATGTTGATAGATGGTTGCCTGCACCCGCCCGAGGAAATTGTTGTCCAGGATGTCCATCATGGGAGTAGTACCGGGGTCGCTTCCGTAAGAACTGTACACATCAAGGGTACTATATTGCCTGCTGGTGCCATACAGCACAGCCGGGTTGGCAGGGGTAGCTCCGTATGGATTGCTCACTAATTTAATTTTCTTAACCGGCGGGCTGTAATTTAAAAAATCTAATTTATTCAGTTGCCGCATAAAAATATTGTCGCCCGTATTGCCGGGTATAAATTTATTATCCCGCCATGCTATAATGGCTTCATTGCCTGTAGAATCAAGCGTTGCCACAGGTTGTTCTAAATTATAATAAGAATTATTATACAGCCCGTTGCTAATTGGCTTTCCCATGGCGCCCCACTTTAACGCTACACCGCTACCAATAGGGCTAACCCTTGCAGCCCTGTAATATTCCCTGATGTAAAACATTCCTTTGCCTTTATTATTGATGCTAACCAGTGGATGATCATAGGTAATATTATCGCTGCTAAAACCGGTACTTATTTCCTTACCAATGGCCACACCCGCTTTTTCTGCCGTGCCTGTAAAATTGGTTTTGTATTCTATGGCAAATGAGTCGCTTGCCTTTCTTAAAACTTCCAGGTTTTGCAGGCGCACATACCTGCTGCCATACGACCCCATTAAGCCCGCGGCATAAATATGATCTCCGCCACCTGCCAGGGAAAAATCGGGATAGTAAGTGCTATAGGCCAATATCGTATCCCGAAAGAAATTTAATTTATCCATAAATGCCGGAGCTATCGGGTTGAATCCAATTTCGGGATTACTGTAAGATGCCCGCTGATAAGGTACACTATCAAATTTTTCAGCGCTGTATGCATAGCCCTTTACCGTAAAATCAGACAAGGTATTGTTTGCATATGTTCTCCTGGAAACAGCCATAAAATCTACATTAATATTGCCCGAACTGCGCAAGGTTACACCCTTGGGAAAATGAAAATCATAGGCTCCGGGAGTTGTTACCTGGTAACTCACATCTATTGCCCGGTATCCATTTGATAGTAAGCGGTAATTGGTGTAGGTATATAACGGGCCGCCGCTACCGCCACAAGCCACGTGTTGATAATCGCTTACAATATAATACAGCAGGTACACATCGCCTTTTACATATTGCGTTGTTTTTGGGCATGCAGTCCCGGTGGTATTTCGGAAATATGTTTTTACCGAGGCATTTTTCTTTGACCGCCAAATCCTGTTGTAGACAAGCATTACGCCCTGTGTACCTGTGTTGCCACTCATACTTATCACCACGTTACAGCCGCCATCCTGATCGCTCCAAATATTATAATCTGATACCGATGTGCCGGGATAAACTATGTCTGATTTAATACCGCAAGGCGCAACATAAGTAGTTTGAATGGCATTTTCGTTTACCCTGCCGCCGCCATAAAATTTAAGGGTTCCATTTTCATCCCGGTAGCAATACACATGTATATAATCATTGCCGGATTTTTGTGCATAGGCAATAAAAAATCCTTTGTTGCCATCTGGTATAAGTTGCGATGCCATCTGCAGGTTGGCTGCGCCCGAACGTGCAATGATAACTCCCGGAGCAGGGAACACGCTTGTACCATTATTGCGTACATGCTGCACCATCACCCGTTCCCAAACATAATTGCCCAGGCTGTCATCTGAATAACACATGTAGAATCCGCCGGCACTGTCTGTAGCAGCAAAACTCCTGTTCCTGTAATCCTGGTTAGAAGAAAAAGTAAAATGCTGGTCGTTTGGGCCATTGCTTACCGGCACACCATTTACCGCCCAAAGGCGGTTGCCCGCCTGGTCGTACTTTTGTGCATAGATGTCTTTTTTTGTAACTGCATTGTTCCGTATATCCTCCCATATCACAAAATAGCCGCCATCGGGATAACTGGTTAAAACAATTGCGTTTTGCTGAGTCTGTAATGCAGTACTAACGGGCATGTGCAGGCTGTCTTCAAAATTGTTATTAGTATCACTCCATTGGGCAGAAGCTGATGATACTATCGCTGATAAAACAATGCTGAGGATTTTTTTCATTGCCTTATGCTTTGTGTGTTTAAAGTAAGTTTCTCTTCATTACCTGATCTCATTAAATCAGGCGGGCCATGTTTGCCATGCCATATGTCGTTTGGCTTTCGCATAGGTGAGATTGGATTCCTTTGATATGCATAGGTATTTGTATATCCCTTAAAATTTAGCATACCAAAGCAATCTGTGCATAGCATCAGGCAGGCGCTCTGATCAATAAAATTGCGGATAGCAGTGCCGGGCAGGTTGCCAAAACCTTTGTTGTAATTAACAAACTCAAGTGTGTCCAGGTGGCAATAGCTCATAATCGTTCCTCCACTTGGGGGAGGCGGCGGGCCTTTAGGACAGTTTCCTTCAGGGGCAGCACAACTATCAATGGCACCGTACACATCGGGATTGCTGCTTAGTTTCCATCCACACCAATGAGTATGACGGGAACCCAACTGGTGACCAATTTCATGCATCGTTACCAGCACCTGCGGGCCGGTAACATTTAATCCTGTGGGAAAACCAAGCGTGTTACCATTAAAATTTAAATCCGCATACACACATGCAGAGAGGCTGTCGGTGGCATTGTAAGCCGGACAGGTGTTAGTGGACACTGCTTTTATTCTGCCAATGTCTCCTGCACGGCCACCCCTTCCTATCGGCAGGGCAGTAAAGTCTAATCCTATGCAGAGGTTACCAAAAAAATTATCCTGCCAATAAGCGCCAAGGTCGTACACCGCAAGCTTACTGGTGCTGTTACGAAAGTTGTCCGGAACGGTCCATACATTTACGCCCGTTACCTGTATGTTTACCGTATCATTATAAAAGCCGGTTGCCACCAGGTTAAACAACTCGTAAACATAATTTACCGTTTGCTGATAATTACTATTCCGTTTTATATACAGGCTGTCAAAGCAGTCAACAAAAACGTTCACACATTTATCATTAAAGGCCGAGGGGTTTGCCATAACGCCGTTTAATTGTATTCCATTGCTGGTTTGTGATACCTCATTCTTTTGCGTACCACATTGAGGAGGCAAGGCGGCGGGAAATACTACCTGCGCACTATTATACAACCGGTAAACTGATGGATTATTTTCATCTGCCTGGGCAATCTGTATGGCTTTACCGGGCATAGCGGCTACCAACGACAGGTAATCTTCATTAACCGTAAGTGTAACAGTATTTTTATTTAGCTCACCGGCAACAATACCTCTGTAGGTAACAGGTAGTTTAATGTTTTCTACAACTGCATCATTATTTTGAGTAAACTTCAGGTTGCCGAAGCTAAACTTTACCAACTCGCAGGTAATGGATTGATTGCCGTTAACCGGAATGGTTAATGTAATGGCAGCGGGCCGTTGCTCCAGCAATTGTTGCCTGAAACTGTTATTTAAAGAGAGTTCCTGGTAAACGCCACGCCCGTTCAGGGATCTGTTGGCAATAAAACTAAAGGCCGGTATATTGGTAAAGTTTGCGCCCCTGGCCCTGGCATCTGTAACCATTTTTTTTACAGGCCAGTCCTGGCAATTAGCATTTACTGCACTCGTTAAAAAAAATAGTATTAAAAGTTTTTTCATACTCCATTTTATGATGGTATAGTTACAGCAAATACTGCCGCTTACAAGTGCCATTTAGTAACTGGCAGCCTGCAGTATTTATCTGGCAGGTTTTGGCAGCATTTCTGCCGCTGCAGTTAAGCCTTCAAGGAGAAAATATTATTGGCGTTTGGGGAATGGTTAGCACTTGTTGTGCCGCTTATTGAAGCGCAGGTAGCGGCCACCTCATCCGCATAGAGGCGGTTTTCGAAAACAGCAGAAAAGATTTTTTTACAAATTCAGAAGCTACAAATACTGAAAGACCTTAGCAATGAGGCTGCAACCTAATCATTTCAGGGCTGCAAATCTTTGATATAAATATAAGTGTTATGAGAAGCCACTTCATCGCCGCCAAAATAAGGGTATTGCCAATAACCTGCTGCTTCGGGTGTTTTATTAGATCGTGGCTGTGATAACTTTTGATCGTTTATTTTAAAGAGGTATGCTCCCTCGCTGACGCTGATACTGCAGCTTATTTCTGCACCAATTTCCACTCTTGTTATTTCAGCCATCGTTCTTATGCTATTGGAATAAGTATAGGCATATAATCGCAGGCTGTTGTTTAGCCAGCACCATCCTATACGGGCACTGTTTACATGGTTGTTTGTTCCCTCTGTAAAGCCATAAAGTTTATTAATGTCTGCCTGGTTTGCAGGATCTGTGGTTGTGTAAATAGCAGTACTGTCAAACCTTACTTTAAAATTGATACCACTTCCACTAAAACTTTTAATGTTGGTTTTATCACAGTAGTGTTCAGCTTTTAAAATAGTGTATTTTGTATAATCCGGGTAAGGGTTCACAACTTCGTCATCCTGCGGCAGCACGGGCTTGTCTATGGTTTCTTTGCTGCAGCCTGCAAGCATTAATAGTAACAGTATAGCAAGGTTTTTCACGATAAGGATTGTTTGGATGATTGGATAATGTTTGACACACAAAATTAGTGACGGTTACAAAATACTTTTGTAGCATTTCCTTTGCCTGTATGTCAATTTTAGCCTACCAGTGGGGCTTGGGTATTTTTCAAAGCCATTAAAGTTCCTTTTATGTAGCTGTTTGTTTGTCAACGACCATTTTTTATTATATTAGTATTGGCTTCCTGCTATGCTGGTATAGGGAGCTAATATTTAAATAACGCCAAAAACATTTACAATGAAAATTCTACTCATTTATTTATGCCTGTTTTACTGCATCGTAAACCCGCTATTTTCTCAAAATACAGGAATAGGAACTGTGGCCCCTTCTGCAAAGCTGGAAGTGCAAAACGCAGTGTTGAGCGATGTAAAAATCAGCTCTCAGAGTTACCAGGATACCAGCCGCCTCATTCTTAGCAACAGGGCAGGCAATGTGGGAACCGATTTTATTCTTACTGCAAGAAATGAAACTGGATTGTATTTTAGCACCAGTTCCGACTTTGCCTCTTATACAAACGATTCCCTGTTTACCATGTTGCGCAGTGGTGCGGTGGGCGTGGGCACAAAAACACCCGGCGCCAGGCTTGATGTAAACGGAGGGGTAAAAATCCGTGACGCCAACCTGCTGGAACTGGGTGCAGGTATTGCAGGCAAAGAAATAAATGCCGGTAAGATGGGTTATAATGCATTTGGTGCAACCGGGCTCACTTTTGTGGGCGCAGGTACAAACATTACAAACAGGGCAGTTTATTTTTTTGCAGAAGGAGGCACTACACTCAATGGACCACTAACGGTAATGGGCAATGGTAATTTTTCGGGCCAGCTACGCCTTAATGGAAATGCTGGCCTTGCCGGACAGGTACTCACTTCTAACGGTGCTGCCGACCCTACCTGGCAAACTCCTTCCATTGCTTACGACAACAATGTTCGCTTTAGTTTATTAGTCAGTAACAATACTTCCTTAAACAGCAACCTAAACATTACCACCCGGTACAATACCAACGCAACAGTGGTTTCCGTATCAGGATCGGATATCAGTTTCAATCAAACGGGTCTTTATCATTTTGAAGGTGCTGTTACGGGCAGAGTAGATTTTGCATCTGCACTTTCCTACGAACCAAAGTTCTTTCTTAATATGTATATAAATGGTGGAACCGGCCCCGGCAACAACCCTACCGGATCTGTAAGGCTGGAAAAGGCTCAATTCACCAATTCCTACAACAACAATATTTATTTTAGTATGGATTTATATCTTACGGCAGGCCAGGTGGTCAACCTGGTCTCATCTTATGGAAGTGCAACAGGATACACACTTGTAGATACTTTCGGTTACCTGCGTGGTTACCTCATTCAGTAAAAATATTTATTGTTTAATGGCGAGTTTCGGGCAGCGCAACAGTTAAAAAACACCAGGCATTAAGCTGGCAAAATGCGATAGATCTACATGCATAACAGGTGTGCTGGCAGGTAGCTGCATGTAGATCTTTTTAAGGTAAAAAAAATGATAAGTTTATAATTAAGTGCTTGCCTGATCTGGCGTTGGAGCCGATGGCAGTTTAGCTGCTTTTGTTTGTTTTTTTGTTTTTTTAGCAGCAGGTTTCGCAGCCTTTTCAGGGGCTCTGGCTTTTTTAACTTCCTTTACCTTTTTTGGAGTTTCCTTTTTTGTTTTTTCTTTTTTGACAAGTTTCTTTAATGCACCCGCCGATAATATCTTACTTGCTTTTCTTACTTTTTTATCAAATTTTTTGTCGCCAACTGCATCTTTAATGTCTGTAAATATTTCTGTTAAAGTACCTGCCACTTCTTTTTTTAAAGACTTATTAGTTTTTGCTGCGGGTGTTTTTGCTGCTTTTGCCATTGTTATTAAGTTTTTTTGAAGGGTAAATTTAACAATAAGATAATATAACCAATGTTAAGTTTTGTAAAATTTGTATATGCCGGTTTCGCAGCTTTGATTTATTTTGGGCTGCAAGCGGTTTTGATTGAAAATTAATTTTAAAGAAGCAGTGATTGTTTTGATGCAGGTATTTCAAAATAAGTTTGAATAATTTTTTGCTTTTTCATGAATCGCTTGTCATAATACATTCTTCTTAAATCAGTGTGATTGTATGGGCTCTTTTTAAGGGCAGTTTTTTATTAATAATTTCGTAACCGGCTATATAAACAGGAACCAAAAATATGGCTCATATTGCAGGGGCAAAACCACCATGGCCACCAATTTTTTTTCTTGAGCAGACAGCAGGTTTTAATCGTGCTTGAACCGGCGTTATTCTTAACGGCGGTCTTTTTATATTTTCCAACGCTTGCCCCACAGCTATCAGTATTGCTGCCAGCAACAAAAGTATATAGCAGCACCGATTATTCTTAGCTATCATCAATAGGCTTTCCCGGGCTGCATTGCCGAAAAAACCGGTAAATTATATTGGTTTCTAAATGAGGAAAGTAAATCAGACAATTTATTCCGGAAATGCCCTGAAGAAGAATTCACAGGGCAAAACCAAAAAGCCCACCTGTTTTTTCAGGTGGGCTTTTTGATAAAAGGTTTTTTATTTCTGAATAATGACTTTCGTTTTTTCCACCATACTGTTGGCGTCGCTGATATTTAAAATATAAGTACCATCCGGTATGTTTGTAACGTTCAGCATTTGTGTGCCGTTATTTACTTTACTCCTGAGTATAACCTGTCCCGTTACCGACATAAGGATTGCTTCAGCCTGTCCTGATGTTCCTGTAAGACTAACATATAGTTTTCCGCTCTGCACAGGGTTAGGAAACACAGACACCTGCACCGTTTTGCAATTAACCACTACAGGAAGTATATTGGAATATTTGTGGCTGCCATCCTTGTCAATTATTTTTAGCCTGTAAAATGCCCTTGCCGAAGTTGCATTAAGATCTGCATCTGAGAAATTGTAGATAGCTTTTGTAGAGGCAGTGGTACCCTTTGCAGATAGAGTACCCAAAACTTTCCAACCGCCGTTGCTTGCATTACTTCTTTCAATTTCAAAACGATCTGTATTTATTTCAGATTCTGTTTGCCAGTTTAAAGACGGCTGACAATTTGAAAGGGTTGCATTGAAACTTAGAAGGGTGAGAGGAAGGGGACCGGCGATAACCTCGATTGTAGACGTGGCAAAATCATCTGCAAGAATGTTACCTGATACAGAAATACCTGGTGCGCAAGTAGTTCCATTGCCAAAATTTATTTGCCCTGTGAAAGTCTGAGGGGGTGTAATAGTAACTCCCCGCACTTTCAGAATAATAGTTCGTGACTCTGAACCACCAATAATATCTGCGCTATTGCACAAACGAAGTTGAGACGGTATATTAGTCAAGATTGTCCAACCTGCCGGCAATCCCGTCTGCTCTGCACTTGATAAAAAATTTACACTGGCAGGTATAGTTACAATCGGACGTAGTTTAGACACCGCAATACTTCCTGAAAGTGTGTTACCAACAACTACCATGAAATCATTGGTGGCACCCACTGACACTACACCAGAGTTGGAAGGCAGAACCTCTATGTATGGGTTCGCCTGAGCTGATACTTTTTGGAAGGTTAAAAAAGCGAGTACTAAAAAGATGAAGCAAGATTTGAATTGTATCATTTTATTTTGTTTAAGGATTAAAAATGTTGACCGTAGTTTTAAATATCAATTTGCTAGTTAATTTTTATAAATTTTGTTGTCCTTTTTTCATCTCCATTTATATAAACCACTGTGTAATTTCCACTCGAAAGGTTAGAAATGTTGAGTGTAGTTATAAAATTATTTTGTGGTACAGATCGTGTCAAAACCTTCGCACCATTCTCTGAGAAAATCTGCAGGAAGGAGGAAGCTCCAACAGCGGCAGAATGGTTTATCGTAATACTCCCTCGTGAAGGGTTTGGAAATACTTTTACATCTACACATCCGGGCGGCAGAATAGTTAAATCTACTGATGTGCTACAACCTTTTGAGTCCACCACAATAAAGTTCCGAATGCCGGGCTCCCTCACGAAATTGCCTGTTCCTGTGTAGGGAGCTGTTCCACCCGTAGCCGTTATGTTTGCGATAGTATTTCCGCCACAGGCGGCTATTGCATTGGCATTAGCGGATGCTTTTAAAATTCCAGGTTGTGTCACATTTACAACTGTGTTTACAGCTGTCGAGCATGCAGGATTATTTAATAACCTTACTTTTACGTTGTATGTTCCTGCTACCACATTAAAAGAATTATTAGATTGATAAGCTCCATTGTTTAAACTATACTCATAAGTACCTAAGCCACCGGTGGCCAATACTGTAAGGGTTGCACTGCCAGCATTGCATGCTATAGGGGAAGCGGACGCAGTTGCATTAATAGCTGTAGGTTGTGTAATTAATATGCCGCTGCTGTTACCAACACACCCATTTGCATCTTTTACAGAAATTAAAAAGGAACCGGCATCAACCGTGAAAATATTTGCACTTTGAAATGCCCCTCCGTTTACACTATACTCATAAGGCAAAATCCCGCCCGAAGCAGATGCGGTTATTACACTGCTACCGCCAAAGCAGGTAATTGGGGTAAATAGGGACGATACCGAAGGAGTTGCTGGCTGATCGTTTACCACAATATTATTTGTAATGTTGGGTGCACATCCACTAAGATTTTGTACTGCCAAAGAATGAATGCCTGCTGTTACTGTATAACCACTAATGGGGTAAGGAGTAAAAGGGCTACCATCTAAGCTAAATGTAAAACCTGTAGTTGAAGAAGTGACGGTTATGGTACCATTGGAAACAGTACAGTTTGGTTGCTCCACCACTAAAGTTGGGGCGGTTGGGGAAACCGGCTGTGCTTCTATGGTAATATTGGTAAAGGGCGATAAGCAACCACTGGAATTTTGTGCAACCAAAGTATGTGTTCCTGGAACAATTCCAGAATAGCCGCCTGTTGGATAAGTTGTAAACCCCCCGGCATCTAAACTGAAAGTTAAACCTGAAGTAGCTGATGTAATAATGATGGCACCTGTAGCAATCGTACAAGTTGGTTGAGACAATGTAACGACTGGTGAAGCTGGTGCACCTGCTACCGCAATGATGTTTACATTGGATGAAGGAAGAGAAGTACAGCCTTCAGCATTTGTGACTGTAAACGAATAGGAGCCCGCTGCAAGATTATTTATCGTGGTAATTGTGCCATTTCCTGTTATGGTGCCAGGCTCTAAAATCCATGTGCCTGCTGGCAAATTGTTTAGAACAACTGACCCTGTAGATATCGTACAGTCTGGTTGAGTAATAGCACCTATTGCAGGACTGGCCGGTGTTGGAGGTCGTGCATCAATAATAAAAGTGTTTGTTGCTGACAAGCACTCATTGATATTTTTTGCAGTTATTGTATGAGATCCTGCAGGTAGTGCATATCCACCAGTAGGGTAAACAAAAAACGAACCTCCATCAACACTAAAATTTAAGCCTGCAGTAGCAGAACTGATTGTTACTATGCCGTTTGACACAGCACAGGAAGGTTGACTGATAATTATAGTTGGAAGCGGTATTACAGGAGGTTCAGCAATAGTTACTATGGTAGTGGCCACACAGGTCGTTGGATTATTCACTTCTCTTACGGATACATTATATATTCCCGCAACCACATTTGTAAATACATTACTTGGTTGAAAAGATGACCCCCCGGTGATACTATATTCTACCGGACCGGCAGCTGCAGTGGAGTTAACTGTAATGTTAGTCGTACCAGCGTTACATATAATAGTTCCAGCCGTAGCATTTATGCCTAAACTGCAACCTGCCACAACCTGAATAGTTGATGTAGCAAAATCATCTGCAGTATTATTTCCAGACACAGCAATACCAGGGGTTGCACAACTTACTCCATTCGCAAAATTTATTTGTCCTAAAAATGTAGATGGACCACCTATGGCAACTCCCTGAACCTTGATAAAAATTGTACGTGAGGATGATCCACCCATCACATCAGTTCCATTGCAGATACGAATTTGTGACCCGGTGTTGGTTACAATAGACCAACCAGCAGGCAGCCCTGTTTGTTGAATGTTTGGTAAAATATTTACAAGGGGAGGAACTGTGATTACTGGCCTTAGTTTGAAAGCAGGAATGTTCGAAATTCCAGCATTACCAACTGTAATTTGAAGTTCAAGGGTACCACCCAAGGAAACCAACCCACTATTTAAGGGTAAAACTTCGATATAAGGATTGGCCTGGCTAAATCCTTGTGTTTTAATAAAGAAAGTAACGCTGCAAAAAAAAAGTAGAAATCTTATAATTTTCATTTTA
>JBBRFX010000113.1:0-13349 GCA_038241275.1 Chitinophagales bacterium | reverse complement strand
TGTAACAGGACTTACTGCAGGTCAAACTTATTATGTAAGAGTTTGGACTTTTACAGCTACAGCCACAAGCAATGCAAGTTTTACTATTTGTGTAGGAACTCCACCTCCTCCGCCAGCCAATGATAATTGCGCAGGTGCAGTAGCGCTTACAGTAAATGCCAATCTTTTATGTGCTGTAACTACTGTGGGAACTACTGCTTCTGCAACTCCTTCTTCAGCACCTGTACCTCCAGCCCCTACATGTGGTGCTACCGGTGTGAATGATGATGTTTGGTTTTCATTTACAGCAACAGGTCCCATACATACAATTGTTCTGTCAAATGTAACAGGTACGGTAACAGATATGGCCATGTCTTTATACAGTGGTACTTGTGCAGCATTAGTTCATCAGCAATGTTCTGATCCTAATACGATGACGGTAAATGGCCTGACTGCAGGTCAAACTTATTATGTAAGGGTGTGGACATATACTGCCACAATGGGTAGTTATGCTAATTTTACCATTTGTGTGGGTACACCTCCGCCACCACCTGCCAATGACGAACCTTGTAATGCAATTACACTTACTGTTGCAGAAAATGGCACCTGTAATTATCAAACTTTTACAAATCAATCAGCCACAGGTACTACAGGCGCACCAGCACCGGGTTGCGCCAATTATAGCGGCGGAGATGTATGGTTTACAGTAACAGTGCCTTGTACCGGATCAATTATATTAGATGCTCAAACAGGTGTTATTACAGATGGCGGAATGGCTATTTATAGCGGAACCTGCAATGCTTTAACACTCATTGAATGTAATGATGATGGCAGTGCCAATGGTTTAATGCCAAGAATATCAAGAAGTGGATTAGTGCCGGGAAGCACATTATGGATACGTTTTTGGGAATACGGAAATGACAATAATGGTACTTTTGGTATTTGTGCACAGGTTCCTCCACCGGCGGCACCTGCAGGATCTTGTCAAACGGCTCAATCATTTTGCACCAGCGCAGTTCCCACCAGTGTTCCTAATATTACCGGGCAGCCAAGCACTGGCGGTGGTGGTGTATATGGATGTTTAACTACAATACCCAATCCAACCTATTATTATTTACAGATTCAAAATACAGGAAGTATATCTATAAATATTTCTCAAACAAGCACAGGTGGTAATCCATTGGATGTGGATTTTGTAGTATGGGGCCCGTACAATAATTTAAGTGCTGCCTGCACAGGAATTAATGCTGCTAATATTATTGATTGCAGTTATTCTATTGCAGCAGTAGAGCAAGCCGATATACCCAATGCAGTGGCAGGGCAATTCTATCTTTTCCTGGTTACCAATTTTAGTAATCAGGCAGGTACAATTACCTATCAGCAAACAGGTGGTACCGGATCAAGTAACTGTAATATTGTTTGCTCACTTTCTGCCAGTAATACCGGCCCGGTATGTTCAGGTGGTTCTTTTAACCTGGCATCTACAACCGTTGCAAATGCTACCTATGCATGGACAGGTCCTAATTGTTTTTCTTCAACACTTCAAAATCCAACATCTGTAGCTGCACCTATTACTCCGGGTCAATATGTTTATACCGTAACGGCAACCGGCATTAACGGAATTGCCTGTACCGATACAACCATCGTAACCGTTATCCCAAGGCCATCGCTTGGCGCAGATACAACACTGAAAATATGCACAGGTAGTACGGCTAATTTAACCACACTCTATAATACAACTGCACTTACTACCATCTGGACGCTTTCCAATGTAACAGTAACCAATCCTGCTGCTGTAAATGTGAGTGGACTATATAGATTAGTTGCAACAAATGCAACTGGCTGCACAGATACTGCTTTTGTAAATTTGCTGGTAGATGTAGTGGACGGAACGGTTGCTTCAACCAATGCTAATTGTACCACAAATGGTACCCTTACCATTACTCCTACTTCAGGAATAATACCTTATCAATATGCTCTCAGTACAGCTCCTGCTGTTTTTCAGGCAGCGAATGTTTTCTCTGCAAACAATGGCAGCTATACAATTACCATCAAAGACTCATTGGGATGTACGATTACAAAATCCGTTACGATAGCATTAACCAATAATCTTGTAGTAAATACCAGGCTTGATACAACGATTTGTAGAGGTGGGTCAGTTGTATTAAATACCGTTGGTAATGCTACTTCTTATGCATGGTCGCCCACAACAGCACTTAGTAATTCAAGCATTGCAAGCCCCGTTGCATCACCTGTTACCACTACTCGATACACCGTTACTGCTGTATTAGGACAGTGTACTGCTACAGATGATGTGAATGTGACCGTAGAACAGGCCATACAATTAAATGCAGGCGCAGATATTGTTATAATTACAGGAGACAAGGTGCAGTTAAATGCTACGGCTACCGGCGGTAATATCAATAGTATTCTTTGGTCGCCTCCTACAGCTTTGAATGTTACCAATACACTTTTTCCACTGGCAAACCCAACCACAACAACACTATATACTTTAAGGGTAACCAATGACAGGGGATGCACTGCCACGGATGATTTATTGATAACCGTTTTACCTTATTGTGTAAAAGTGAAAAATGCCTTTACTCCTAATGGAGATGGTATTAATGATCTTTGGCAGATATATGATGACTATGGTTGTTTAAAGAACATCAGTTTGCACGTATTTAACAGGTATGGTAATAAGGTGTTTGAATCAAGAGATTACCGCAACAACTGGAATGGCACATACAACGGCAAACCTGTGCCGGATGCAACTTATTATGCGGTTATAAATTTTACACTCATAACCGGTAAAGTAGTTACTGTAAAAACTGACCTTACTATTTTAAGATAAAAATTTTAAATGAATAATGAAACGCCCTCTTGTTTAAAGGGGGCGTTTTTATTTTACCTTTATACTGATTAATAGTAAACAGACATAGATGAATGTAGAAGACATTAGAACTTATGCACTGCAATTTGAAAATGTAACAGAAGGTTTTCCTTTTGGAGAAGATACATTGGTGTATAAGGTAAACAACAAAATATTTCTGTTGGTAGCACTGGATGAAGCCACATTAAGTATGAATGTAAAATGTGATCCGGAAAAAGCCCTTGAGCTAAGAGAAGAATTCCCGGATCAAATACTGCCGGGATATCATATGAATAAAAAACACTGGAATACGATTATTGTGGGCGGACTTAAAACGAATTTAATAAAACAAATGATTGAAGACAGTTATAACCTGGTAGCAAAAAAAAAAAATAATAATTAGCAAATAACTATGAGAAATAATTTTATTACTATTTTTTTAATACTGCTGGTGGCGGCAGGATTTTATTTTTTAGGTAAAAAAAATGGAGCCGGGCAAACCAAAACAGATATTGTGCAAAATGTAGCGCTGGTAAAAGAGATTGCACAACTTGCCTCACTGCAGGTGAGTGGAACTACCAACATCAAGGTTTCCAACAAGGATGCAGAAAGCGGTGTGTGGAGTAAGTTTAAGAATTACTTTGCAGAAAATACCCTGCAGGTTTCCCTGCCTTATGAAGCCAAATACGGAGTGGATATGAGCAACCAAAAAATGACAATTGATACCAAGGCCGGGGTGGCTACCATTTATTTGCCGGCCTGCAAACTAATGAGTCTTCAACTAAGATTAGACAGGCTGGAAAGTATGAGCCAGGCTGGCATTTTTAATAGTGTAACGATTGATGATTTTGTAAAGGCACAAAAACAAATATATGCTACCGCAACTGCTACCCTGGAAAATAATAATGGGTTTATAAAACTGGCAGAAGATAATATCAGCAATACACTGAATAAATATTATGCCCCGCTGGGTTATAAAGTAAAATGTGTGTTTGGTGAGAAAGCTATCGTAAAACCATAAAAATTGTTGCTTAAAAAATTGCAAGTGTCCGATAAATTTACAAACATTGTAAAATTATTATTCACCCAAAAATAAATGTTATGAGCCAGGATGAAAAATTTTCGAATGATGAAAATGAAAACCTGCGAATAGAAAATGAGTTGCTTCGCATAAAATTAACTGCTCAATATGGAGAAGCATTTCAAATGGATAGCAATGCAGGATTGCCGCCGGAAATAGAGAACCAGTTTTTAAAAAATATTTTGGCTTTTGAAGAAAATTACGAAAGCGTTGAGCTTACCACTGTTTACGAAAAAATTGGCAAGCCACCCTATAAATCTATTGATGACCTTTCTCCTTCGGAAATCAGCGAAGAGCTGAATAGAATTAAAGCTATAATGGAAGCGCATCACATAGTTCTTGATTTTTGTGATGGCCCATATCCGGATGAAGAGATTTACAAGTTTATTACCCAGGAATTATTTACCCACGAAATAGACAGTGTGCCTTTATTGGGCATGAACTGGAATTTTATTTACGAGGAATTTCATCCAAATAACAAAGCGGAAATCACAAAAAATACGCATCAATTTTTGGAACATTGGTTAAACAGAAACTTTAACGAATATTCTTCTGAGTTAGATTATGACATGGTAACTGGTGATGGAAAGCAAATAAAAAGAGCAGAACTGTATAAAAAAATGAGCCCCTTTTTTGACAGCTTTGAACGGTTTGAAAATGACGGTTATAACGTTGACATGATTGACGTGCAAGAACAGGAAGATGGCAGGGCCATGGGTTTTAGCGAAGGAATGTATAAGTACGACGCCATTATGGAAAATGGAGAATCAATACATTTTGAAGGGCCCTATAAATTATACATGCGCAGAGAAGATAATTACTGGAGTATTTTTTATTTTGTAATGCCCGGGTTTAAGTGGTAGAACTGGAATTTGTAAGCAGGATATAATTCGGATTTTTTTAAATTTTATGAACGATGAAATATTATCAGTTCTATTATAAGCTACTAAATTTTACATAGCCAATATGAAGCTCGTCTTCTGTAACCTTGTCGGCCGTCTTCTCAAGAATGATGTCGTATGTTGTTTTTAAAGAGTCCGGTAGAATATCCTGTATCTCGTAAATGTCATCAACATCAATTCCATACTTATCATCTATATGAGAAGTGGCGCCTTTAAAACCGGTATGTTGGTAAAAAGCCGTTTGTTTCGCTTGCTTTATTGCATCTGCTTTATCGCTGGCCACGCACAAAAGTTTATAGTGGTATTCTTCCATGTCCCCCGGTTTGTAACCCCCGAGGTTTAAAAAAAATAACCTGTCAGTGCCTAAAGAGGAATTGGTTTCGGCAGGCACTATATTCACCCGGTATCCATTCACTTCGGTTACTTCTCTCCATGAGTCGATATGCAATTTTGTATTGGGCCAAAATATTTCCATGTCCGGCAACAGATCGCTTAACGTATGACCAATGCCAAAAAAAACATCGTGTTGTTCTGTATGCCTTCCGGCAGGTGTGCAACCTAGAATAATAAAAAACAGTTTTGGGGTCATGGCCTCTTTTCTTTTATGTTCTTTTAAATGAGAAGTTCAGATAATGCTATTTTAAATATTCACTTACCTTTTGTTGAATGATTTTTTTTACAGATTTCCATGTTTGTCCTTTAAGACTAATGGGATCTTCGCTTTCATCTGCATCTGCAAAATAGGTAACTGCATACGGCAGGGAAATTAGCAATTGGTTACCGCTATATTTCTCAAAATAGGCTTCAACACACTCTTTAAAGCTATAATGTTGCAGTAGTTCTGCAAGATCCCAAAAGTCTTTTTTTTGAGCTCTTTTTAAAATAGCAAAAATTTTCATGGCAATAATATCCCTGTCGCCAAACATTCTAATGCCGTCATCAATAGTTGCTACATCTATTTTTTTAAAGAAATGGTGCTTTACAAAATCAACTTTTACATTCTCAATAAATCCAAAAAGGCCTATGGGGTTTTGGATATTATTGTACCTGAATTGTATACCTGCATTTTGCAAATTTGCGTTGAGGTCTTCATTGGTAAAATCTGTTACAGAAAACAAATCTAAATCAACTGATAATCTGTGTCCGTATCGCAAGGCAAGGCATGTGCCACCAACCAAATAGAATGATTGTAGTGCAGGAACCTTCATTAATTTTTCTAGTACATGAAAGCTGTTGGGGTCAATTGTGCTTCTCTGTAACATCTGTAATCCTGTAATTCGTTATTAAATAAAGCGGCAGCTAAATATATAGTATGCAGCATCAGCCATTTTGCTTTCTTTAATACGTCTGCAACTTTTTCATCACCATAAAACCTCCTGCACATTCTTATATCTTCTACATCCCCTCTTTCAAAAACCCGTTCAATTATAAAAGAAGCTTTTTTTTCAAAGTCCAGTTTTTCCGGGTCTATATCCCAAAAAATTCTTTTGTTGTCGTATGGTTTTGTTACAGTATTCAATTGCATAAAATTAAGCTATCCTCATTTAAAAGATTTACTTACTACTAATTCTTTGCTGCCTGCTGTATAGGTGTAAAATCCTTCACCGGTTTTAGCGCCCAATTTTCCAGCCATTACCATGTTTACCAATAATGGGCAGGGAGCATATTTAGGATTGCCAAAACCGTCCTGCAATACTTTTAAAATACTCAGGCATGTATCCAGGCCAATGAAATCTGCTAACTGCAAGGGCCCCATTGGATGCGCCATACCCAGTTTCATAACGGTATCAATTTCTTCTACACCTGCCACGCCTTCAAACAAACTGTAAATGGCTTCGTTTATCATGGGCATTAAAATGCGATTGGCAATAAAGCCAGGGTAATCATTTACTGTGCAGGGAATTTTGCCCAACTGTTTGCCCAGTTCTACGATGGTTTCTGTTACTTCTTTTTTGGTAGCATAACCATTGATGATCTCCACCAGTTTCATTACCGGTACCGGGTTCATAAAATGCATACCAATCACCATTTCGGGCCTTTTGGTTACAGCAGCAATTTTAGTAATAGAAATAGAAGAAGTATTGCTGGCTAAAATGCAGCCTTCCGGTGCATGCTCATCAATTTTTTTAAAAATTTCCAGTTTCAGATTCGTATTTTCTGTGGCGGCTTCTACAACCAGTGTTGCATTTTTTACACCAGCAGCTATATCCGTTGCTGTGCTGATATTACTGAGTGTTATAGATTTTTGTTCTTCACTCAGGCTTCCTTTTATTACCTGCCTGTCAAGGTTTTTACCAATAGTGGCCAATGCTTTTTCTAATTGCGCAGCACTTACATCTATTAAGGTTACGGCAAAACCATTTTGTGCAAATACATGCGCAATACCATTTCCCATTGTGCCTGCGCCTATGACGGATATTCCACCCCCGCCCCCTAAAGGGGAGGCTTTGGGCTCTTTTAAAGTTGGAATACTTTTCATTCGTTGGATTTTTTGATGCGAGTTCAAGTTTTATCCTCGGTGTTACTGACCGAAATATGCTTTTACATAATTTATATCTCCGACCTAAGTTCCCCTTCAGGGGACAGGGGCTGCTTTTTTACTTAAACGCATTCAACCCCGTCACATCCATTCCCGTAATCAATAAATGAATATCATGAGTACCTTCGTAAGTAATCACACTTTCCAGGTTCATCATGTGGCGCATAATAGGGTACTCGCCTGTAATGCCCATACCGCCGAGCATCTGGCGTGCATCCCTGCAAATATTGGTGGCCACTTCGCAGGCATTTCTTTTGGCCATACTCACCTGTTGTGGCGTTACTTTGCCTTCGTTCATTAAAACGCCCAGGCGCCAGTTTAACAATTGTGCCTTGGTTATTTCCGTAACCATCTCGGCCAATTTCTTTTGTTGTAATTGAAAACCGCCAATGGGTCTTCCAAATTGAACTCTTTCTTTGCTATACTCCAATGCAGTGTGATAACAATCCATGGCAGCACCAATGGCGCCCCAGGCAATGCCATAGCGGGCTTTGGTTAAACAACCCAACGGGCCTTTTAAACCCTGCACATTGGGTAAAATATTTTCTTTAGGAACCTTTACATTGTCAAAAACCAGTTCGCCGGTGGCGCTGGCACGCAGGCTCCATTTGCCATGCGTAGTAGGTGTGCTAAATCCCTCCATGCCTCTTTCTACAATTATACCCCGTATAATTCCTGCTTCATCTTTTGCCCACACTACTGCCACCTGTGCAAAGGGTGCATTGCTGATCCACATTTTAGCGCCGTTTAAAATCACGTGCCCGTCACCGTTATCTTTAATATTGGTCAGCATTCCACCAGGGTCGCTGCCATGGTCTGGCTCTGTTAATCCAAAACAACCCAGCCATTCGCCGCTGGCCAGTTTAGGTAAATATTTATGGCGCTGTTCTTCATTGCCGTATTGGTAAATAGGAAACATCACCAGGCTGCCCTGCACACTCGCCGTAGAACGAATGCCGCTATCGCCACGCTCCAGTTCCTGCATCATCAAGCCATAAGAAATATAATCCAGGCCGCCACCACCATATTGCTCTGGTACCGTTGGCCCAAAGCAACCAAGGTCGCCCAATTGTTTAATGATTTGTTGCGGAAATTCTGCACGTTGTGCATAGTCTTCAATGATGGGTGAAATTTCTTTTTTTACATAAGCCCTTACCGTTTCCCTGATGAGCTTATGCTCTTCTGTAAGTAACTCGTCTACGTTAAAATAATCGGGCGATTGAAAGTTATCTGTTTTAGTGGCCATTGTATTTTATTTAATATTTTTTTTTGTGGAACCGGCATTGGTAATTCTATTAAACATCGTTGTGTCACTCCCTTGTACTTTTTCAGCGTTTTTCAGCTTTTATCGTAGCGTATAGTGACGTGGGGACAAAGATATAGTTTCTCACTTTGAAAGAAATATTTTGATTAATACTTTGCAATTCCAGATTTACACATTTGTGTAAATCTGGAATTGTTCTTCGTTTATGCATAAATTAAAATAAATTATAAAACGATAGGCATAGAAATAAAAGCCACCAAAAACGGGGAAACCACGGTGATATTTTTAATGATGGAACCTGCATTGTACCTTGGAGGCGAGACGAGCAATTTCTAAAAATAAATTATGACACTTCTCAAAAAGGTCAGGGTCCTGATTATTTTCTTCATCATCGCATTAATTCTAAGTGGCATTACTGCTTTTCCTGTAGAAACAGAGCTGGCATGGCTGCTCAATCACCCTTCTTTAATTCCATCCTTTGCACAGGAGTGGCTGCAAAATGTTTATAATGCCATGGTAGAAACAAACAGCAAATACCCTATGCTGGCTTATGGTTTCGACTGGCTGGCTTTTGCTCATATTGTAATTGCCATGGCTTTTATTGGGCCATTAAAGGATCCGGTAAAAAACAAATGGATTATTGACTGGGCAATTTTGGCTTGTATTGCCATAATTCCGCTGGCATTTATTGCCGGGCCTATACGACAAATACCCATGTTTCATATATTAATTGATTGCAGTTTTGGTGTTATTGGTTTAATCCCGTTGTTAATTTGCCGTAATATGATTAAACAGTTGGAGAAAAAAAATAAATTAGTGGTTTAAACGTTAATAGGCTCAACCAGTCTACCACTAAACTATTTTATGAAATATTTTTTTCTGCTAATTGTAACCATCACGCTTGTTAGTTGCAAAAAAGATGATACAATTCCCAATCCTGTACCGCCTGGCAATGAATATTATTATCCACCATTAACCGGCGATACGTGGGAAACCAAAACAGCCGCTTCTATTAATTGGGATGAAATAAAATTACAGGAAGCATTTAATTATGCAGCCACCAGGAATACTTTTGGATTGATCGTTTTGCATCATGGCAAAATTGTAAAAGAACAATATTGGAACGGTTGGAACAAAGACACTAAATATTATATTGCCAGTGCAGGCAAAAGTGTGGTAGCATTTTTAGCGGGCGTTGCACAGCAGGATGGCATCATCAATATCAATAATAAAACTTCGCAGTACCTGGGAACAGGATGGACATCGTTGCCACTTGCGAAAGAAAATCTGATAACGGTAAAAAATCAACTGAGCATGACCAATGGCCTGGATGATGGAGTTGCTGATCCTGATTGCACCAGCCCTGCATGCCTGGTTTATAAAGCTGATGCCGGAACAAGATGGGCTTATCACAATGCGCCCTATCATTTGCTGCAAACTGTTTTAGCTACAGCCAGCGGAAAAACATTTAATCAATACAGCCGGGAAAAATTGTTTGATAAAATTGGTATGCCCAACGCCATTTGGCTGAATTATATCATGTACTGCACCACAAGAGAGGCTTCAAGATTTGGCTCTTTAATATTAAGCAAAGGAAAGTGGAATGGTACTGCATTATTAAACGATGCTGCTTATTTTAATGCGATGACCAGTACATCACAAAGCTATAATTTAAGTTATGGTTATTTGTGGTGGCTAAATGGCAAAACATCTGCCATGGTTCCCACGAGCCAAATTGTGTTTCCTACATCTCTGGCGCCCAATGCACCGGCAGATATGTATATGGCATTGGGGAAAGATGATAAAAAAATATATGTTGTGCCCAGCCTGGATGTGGTGGTAGTAAGACTGGGTGATGATGCAGGCGGAAGTGCAGCAGGGCCCAGCAGTTTTGATAATGATTTATGGACGAAGTTAAAGTTGGCTATGAAATATTAATAGTTGACAAATTATTTTGAAAGCTGTTTTTGATGAAGCAGCTTTTTTATTTACATTTATAAATGATTTATACTTACCTCGCATTGGGCGATAGTTATACAATAGGAGAGCAGGTGAATTTGGCTGAAAGTTTTCCTTATCAAACAGTGCAACGCTTACGGCAAACCACTGTTGGGGATTGGCAATTTACGGCTCCCGAAATAATCGCCAAAACCGGCTGGACAACCGATGAATTAAATGCAGCCATCCAACAAACTACTTTGCTCACCCAATACGATGTGGTGAGTTTGCTTATTGGAGTAAATAACCACTACAGGGCAAGAAGCGCAGCAGCGTTTAAGGATGAGTTCACCCAACTTTTACAAAAAGCTATTGCGTTTGCCGGAGGCAATAGCAAAAATGTTTTTGTGCTTAGTATTCCTGATTGGGGTACAACGCCATTTGCCCAAGGAAGAGACAGGGAAAAAATTGCTAACGAAATAGATGCATTTAATCAAGTGTGTAAAAATGTATCGGCAACTTTTGCATGTACTTTTATTGACATTACAGCATCACAAAGAGAAGATGGAAATAAAATGGATTTTCTTGCAGGGGATGGATTGCATCCGTCCTCAAAAGAGTATGCGAAATGGGCTGACAAACTTTCTGCAGCAATAGCCTCCAAATTCATTGATATTTAATAAAGCATAATACGTTTAATGCAACCCATGACCTCATGCTCAAAAAAACAACTATAATACTGACCTGTCTTCTTTGCATAAATATATCTTTTGGACAATACAAGAATTTAGAACGATTTATTCCTCCAGATTTTACCATTTTAGATAGCGCTTCCGGTGACATAAACAAAGACGGAATAAAAGACCTGGTACTGATTCTTAAAAATAATTTTGAAAAGTTTAATTACGATACCACAAGACCGCTTTTGCTTCTACAAGGAAATAATAATCGACAATTCAAATTGATTTCAAGGAATGACAATGTGGTTCTTTGTCTGGGTTGTGGTGGAGTATTTGGTGACCCATACCAAGGAATTACAGTCAAAAAAGGTTTTTTTTCAATTGAGCATTATGGCGGAAGCGGTTGGCGTTGGACAAGAATCATAACTTTCAAATACAACTCTGCAAAAAAACAATTTTATCTACACAAAGATGCCGGACAATCCTGGCATGCAACAGATCCAAACGAATACACAAAAAATATTTTCAATAAAACCAGTTATGGGAATCTTCCATTTAATAAATACTCAAATAAATTGAATTGATTGTAGGCCCATAACATCTCATCGTTACTTTTTCAATTACCCATTATCACTTAAATAATCTTTCATTTCTGCCTGGTACTGTTGTGCAATAATACCGGCTTCTGTTGCAAAATCTTCTTGATCACTTGCATAAATAACAGCACGGCTGGCGTTTACCAATAGTCCACAATCTTTGTTCATGCTGTATTTACTCACTTCCTGCAGGCTGCCACCCTGGAAACCTACACCAGGAACGAGTAAAAAATGATCTGGAATAATGTTACGGATATTTTCAAATTCTGTTGCCTGCGTGGCGCCTACTACAAACATCAGGTTGTTGGGTGTGCCCCATTGCGAAACAGTTCTTAAAACTTTTTCATAGAGATATTCACTTCTTAAATGTGCTTCATTTCCGTTTTGCACTTTTAGCATTTCAAAATCATTGGCACCTTTATTACTGGTAAGGCCAAGCACAATGGTCCACTTATTTTCATATTCCAAAAATGGGCGGATGCTGTCTTCGCCCATGTAAGGAGCTACAGTAATGGCATCAAATTTTAATGTTTCAAAAAATGCTTTGGCATATTGAGAAGACGTATTGCCAATATCGCCCCGCTTGGCATCTGCAATTTTAAAATGTGAAGAAGGAATATAATCCACCGTTTCTTCCATGGCTTCCCATCCTTTGCTGCCCAGTACTTCGTAGAAAGCAGTGTTGATTTTATAGCTCACGCAAAAATCTTTGGTAGCATCAATGATGGCCTTGTTAAACTCAACAATTGCATTTGGATGCTGCTGTAAATGTTTCGGAATCTTGTTCAGGTCTGTATCCAATCCCACACAGAGATAAGTTCCTTTTTTATTAATTTCTTTTACTAGAATGTTGCGATGCATAAATTTTATTATTTGGCTAAAGCCAGGTAAAATACTAATATTTTATCCTTGCGCTAAAACGCAGGGCAATTGATTATAATCTTAAAATTTCCTTTATTCTTCCTATAAGTAAAATGTTACTTGTTCTTATCTTCTTTGGTTAAAGTAAAGGCGTTTATTTTGTTAGTTACTTTTATATTTCCCCAGGTTTTAGCCCATCAAAATAATGTCTAACATTTTCTTTTCCACCTCCTCACCATCCCATATTGTATCTATATTATCCATACTCATAATTTCATCCATTATTTTTTGCTGCGCATTGCCTTTTTGCAAAGCTTCGCTATATCTTATATCTGGCCTAAAAGTTACCATACTGTAAGCGGGCGTCCATTTGTCCGGATGTTTTGAACTAAATTTTCCTTCAATTTTTTTCTGCAACAAAAATTTTGGATCAGCCACTTTATCCCTCATCTCTACAAAATTATTTAAGGCAAGGTCTGCAATGGCATCTCCATCCGGTTTGCGCAGCAATTGGTATTCGTTCAATATATTTTCCCAGTCGTGGTTATGTTTTTCTACCAGGCTGTTCAATACGGCACAATCTTCAAAACCACAGTTCATGCCTTGTCCAAAGAATGGTACAATGGCATGTGCCGCA
>JBBRFX010000112.1:0-13423 GCA_038241275.1 Chitinophagales bacterium | reverse complement strand
AATATCTGGATGCGTTTTGTATGGTATCTATGATCATTTTTAATTTGTTTGGATGTTATTCGTTATTCGTTTCTCGTTATTCGTTTCTCGTTATTCGTTTCTCGTTATTCGTTTCTCGTTTCTCGTTTCTCGTTATTCGTTATTCGTTTCTCGTTTCTCGTTATTCGTTATTCGTTTCTCGTTTCTCGTTTCTCGTTTCTCGTTATTCGTTTCTCGTTATTCGTTTCTCGTTTCTCGTTTCTCGTTTCTCGTTTCGGGTTTAACTCCTTTAAATTTGTTGCTTTTCTATTGACCATTGACCATTGACCTGCCCTACCTCTGCACCCTTCCACTACCATCACCCTTTATCAACTCTTTTACTTCGCTTAATGTAGCATGGTTTAAATCGCCGGGAATGGTATGTTTCATTGCACTTGCCGCCACACCAAACTCTGCTGCATCGGGCATGCTCATACCGGTTACAAGACCATAAATGAGGCCGCTGGCAAAACTATCTCCACTGCCCACACGATCTACAATGCGCACATTGTATTGTTTGGTATGATAAAATTCATTACCGTCATACACAAGTGCACTCCAGCCATTATCACTTGCACTATGACTTTCTCTTAGAGATGATGCAATAAATTTGAATCCAAATTTATCTTTCATTTGCTTGAACACATCTTTAAATCCATCGAGGTTTAATTCGCCTTTTGTAACATCAGTATCTTTTGCTTTAAAGCCCAGTGTGGTATCTGCATCTTCTTCATTACCGATGCACACATCTACATGCCTGCAAAGCCTTGTCATTACTTCTCTTGCTTTTTCTTTGCTCCATAATTTTTTTCTGAAGTTTAAATCTATGCTGGTGGTGATGCCTTTTGACTTTGCGGCAATTAAAGCTGCTTCTGTTAATGCGGCTGCTTTATCGCTTAATGCAGGCGTGATACCGGTTGTATGAAACCAGTCTGCGCCTTCAAATATTTTATCAAAATCAAATTCAGAAGCATCTACTTCAGCAATAGATGCGCCGGCACGATCATACACTACCTGCGATGCACGCATGGAAGCTCCTGTTTCTAAAAAGTAAATTCCAAGCCTGTCGCCGCCTCTTGCTACAAATTGTGTGTCTACTCCATAACGGCGCAAATGATTGATGGCCGATTGTCCGATGGCATTGTTGGGCACTTTGCTTACGAATGTGCCGTTTAAACCATAGTTGCACAAAGCCGCTGCCACGTTGGCTTCACCGCCGCCATAAGTTATATCAAAGGTATCGGCCTGCACAAATCTTTTAAAATCAGGAGTAGATAAACGAAGCATGATTTCTCCAAGTGTGACTACTTTTTTACTCATCGTATTTATTTTATAATATTAATAATTTATTTGGTTTAACAACAGTATATAAGTTTTCTTTACTCATACTGTGATAATATTTTTTCAATTTGAGCCACATTGTTTTTTGTAGCATCGCCCTGCTCCTGTAATTTGCCAAATGCAGCAGCAGCAGCAAAACCAATAATTGATTTGGGGCTATGCTGCATCATAATACCATAAATTAATCCTGCCATAAAACAATCTCCACTACCCACTTTATCTACCACATTTCCTATTTGAAAAAGAGGTGACACTGCTTGCCCATCAAGGGTATCTAAACTTGCATAATAATCAATGGCTGCATCATTGCCATCAAAGCGAAAAGTATTGGCCACCCATTGGCATTGCGTAAAGCTGTGAAAAATATGATGGGCAGTTTCTGTAGCATGTTGCAGGTATGCGTTCCTGTTGGTTTGGTGAAGTAATGTTTCATTTAAGGGCATTCCCAATAAGGTATTGGCAGACCAGATATTCCCCATCACCACATTACAATATTTAACCAGCAAAGGCATTATATCTGCTGGCTGTTTTCCGTACTTCCACAACAGGGAGCGATAATTAAGATCTACAGAAATGGTTATCTTTTTACGGGATGCCACCTGCAGGGCTTCTTCACAAAGTGCAGCAGCCGACTCACTCACTGCCGGAGCAATGGCGCTAAAATGAAACCAGGAAACATCTTCAAAAATGGCATCCCAATCTACCATCCCTGTTTCCAGGGTTGAAAAAGAAGAATACTTGCGATCGAAAACATTTTCAGCACTTTTCATATCAGCACCTTCTTTGAGGTAATACAAACCAATTCTTTCGCCGGAAAAATGAATGGGAGTTGTGTCGATATTTTTTTGTTGCAGGTAGGCCGTGATGTCTTTTGAAATAATATTATCTGGCAGTGCCGTAAAATATTTTGCAGGCATATTCCAGGTAGCCAATGCTGTGGCTACATTTAATTCTGCACCGCCTACAAAAACAGGCATTTTGTTCAGGCGCAGCCACTCACCAGCGTTAGCTGGCGGCAACCTTAAAAGCAATTCCCCGAAACATAATACTTTTTTCATGAAGTTCATTAATATACCGGTGTACACTCGTATGTGCGGCAATCTTTATTTAACCCGTGTAGTAATAAATCATTTACACTCAATCGTTAGCTGTAAAGTTTGATTTATTAACTGTTAAAAAGCATTTTAGCAGGCATTTTATTTACGCAAACGTTGTCGTAAAGCCGGTAACGTAAAAATAATAACCAGGTTATTTAATTAAAAACCGGCCGCATCAGAATGCAGCCGGTTTAAAACAGTTTATTTTAATGTTGCAACTGGCTGAGGATCCATATCAGTAAACTCTTTATTTTCTCCTGCCATACCCCATATAAATCCGTAATTGGCGGTGCCCACACCAAAGTGCATGCTCCATGGAGCAGAAATAACAGCCTCGTTATTTGCCATCACCAGGTGCCTTGTTTCCTGGGGCTCACCCATAAAATGCATTACACGTTGTGTTGCATCAAGGTCAAAATAAAAGTAGGCTTCCATTCTTCGTGTATGCGTATGCGGTGGTACCGAATTCCACACACTGCCTTCTTCTAAAACAGTAAGACCCATTACCAACTGGCAACTCTGTATGCCATCATTGTGAATGTATTTGTAAATGGTTCTTTTGTTGGAGGTTGAAATATCTCCCAGGTTTACCGGGGATGCTTCAGCTTTGGTCATCATTTTATTGGGATAACTTTGATGAGCAGGCACAGACAATAAATAAAATTGCGCAGGCGTTTCTGCAGCATTACTGCTAAAGCTAACATCCTTTGTGCCTTTTCCAAGATACACACATTCTAATTTGTCTATTTCATATGCAACCCCATCTGCAGTAACTGTTCCTTTACCACCCACATTGATGATACCTGTTTCTCTTCTTTCTAAAAAGAAGCTGGCTTTTAATTCACCCTCGTTGGTTAATTCAATGGCTGCCGTTGCAGGAACAACGCCGCCAATAATCATTCGGTCAAAATGAGAATATACCAGTTTTATTTTACCGGGCTGCATTAAATCCTGCAGCAAAAAATTTTCCCGCAACTGCTGCGTATTCATTGTACTTGTTTCTTTCGGGCTATTTTGAAATCTTATTTCCATGATCTTGATTTATGATGTATGATGTATGATTTATGATGTATGATTTATGATGACCTTATGCTTTACTTTTCACTTTTTACTTTTGACTTTTTACTTTTGACTTTTGACTTTTCACCTTTCACCTTTCACCTTTCACCTTTTCACCCCGTTCGTTCGAGCAGGCAAGGCTTTTAGCTTTACTGATTTGAAGTACGTTATCAAAACACTATAAGGTTTCCCATCTCACAATCCAACACACAAAACCTTATAGGTTTTTGACAACTTTTGACTTTTTACTTTTTACTTTTTACTTTTTACTTTTCCCTTACCTCGCCATCCATCCTCCATCCACCGTAATAATCGTTCCATTAATATAATCGGATGCAGAACCAGAAAGGAATACATAGGCACCTGTGAGATCAGAAGTTTCGCCCCAGCGATTGGCAGGAATCCTTGCCAGGATAGCTGCACTCCTGTCGGCATCAGCACGCAGTGCGGTAGTATTATTGGTAGCAATATAACCGGGAGCTACACCATTTACCGTAATACCATGTGGTGCCCACTCATTGGCAAATGCTTTTAGTAAAGAAGCTACGGCACCTTTGCTGGCAGCATATCCGGGTACATTGATACCTCCCTGGAAGCTTAACAAAGAACAGGTGAATACAATTTTACCATACTGTTGCTCCAACATTCTTTTACCAATTTCTCTTGTAATAATAAATTGAGCATTTAGGTTGATATCAATAATCAGGTCCCAATACTCATCAGAATGTGTAGCTGCGGGCTCTCTCATAATGTGCCCGGCATTGTTGATAAGAATATCAATACGGGGATGATCTGCTTTTACTTTATTGAGAAAAGCATACAGCGATTCCCTGTTGGAAAAATCGGCTGTATAAGGATAGAACTTTTTTCCTGCGGCTTCTACTGCCTTTGCCACATCGCTGCCTGTATCAGGCAAATTATTGGCTACACCTATGATATCTGCGCCTGATTGTGCCAGCTCAATAGCGATATCCATACCTATGCCACTGCTGCATCCTGTAACCAATGCGATCTTGTTGTCTACTCTGAAATTTAACATAGCTTTTTTATTTCTGTTTATTTAATGTTACCAATGAATTAAAAACCAAATGAAATGGTATGATTTAATATTCCCGATTATTGCTTACTAAATCTTTGTGTACTAACCCGTATACCTTCTACCAGTATTTCTGCAATATACGAGCCTTTTGTAAAAGCAGAAATATCTATGCTTTGCGTTAGCGCATTTGTTTTTTGCGTTAGCAGAATCTTTCCATCTGCATTACTGATGCGGATAATAGTATTGGAAGAAAGACCTGTAAATGTTACCATATCTGCAACCGGGTTAGGATACAATTGAATTTTATTGTTTCCGCTAATTCTAACTATAACAATAGAACTATACTTAATATCACCGGCAATACTTATTATTTTCAAGCGGTAATACACTATTCCTTTTGATGCTTCGGTATCAGTAAAGCTGTAACCAGTGCTGTTAGTTCCATTCAACATTCCAATTGTTCTAAAAGTAATGCGGTCGGTACTTTTTTCCACTTCGTATGTAGCAATTCCATCTTCATTTACCACCTGCCAGCTCACTTCAATACCCGCAGCCTTTTGTGTTGCAGCTATACTTTTCAGTTGCACTGGTACCACACCGGCATTTTTTGTAACAATGAATGGAGAAAAATTGCTAAAATTGGCAAAAGCAGTATTTGCGCTGTTATCACCAATGCCAATTGCTGGTTGGTATATTGCTCCGTCATATCGTGAAATACCCAGATCAGCATTGTTGAGTGCACTAAATAAAACACCTTCCAATGCACTAACCCAATTCAACTGTACCTGGCAGTCACCAGTGCCATTCACCCGGTCAATTGTCCACACAGCATCTACCACATTTTCTTTTTCAGTAGTTGTAAAAGGTGTGCCGGATGGGGTACCGTCTGATGTTACTCCCTGGAATACGCTCACCGCATAATCCATCACCGATGTTGGAGTAAGCATAACCGGCAAATATTCTGTAGCGGTGCCTACTGGAAACATACGTAAAGTTGCTGTAAGATTATCTATCCTGAGCACAGCAACATTTGCTCCCGAAATGGATGTTCTGATATACTTGCTGGCACTAAATGGTGCGCCTGTAATGGCGCCATTGTTTAATAAACGCAAAGTATCCTGGGCCCTGATGGTTAATATACCAGCACCAAGATTAAGGTTACCCGTTAACCTGATGTTGTAATTAGTGGTAACAGGTGCATTAACACTTAAATTACCCAATGTAATGCTCGTACCAACGCCAGTACTTATACCGAACGGGCTGCTTGTGGCCGCATCAATAATATAATTTGTACCGGATTGAAAGGACAGGATACCACTACTTATTACGCTGCCTGTGGCAACATTAAATCCTGTAACATTTGCCGTTTGTAAGGTTGCAGTATCGGTAGTAAAACTAACCGCCACACCTGCAGCACTTGCTGTAGCGGGCTTTGATAAATAAACTGTATTGGCACTGGTGCCAAAGCCAATAACATTTGTATTGGCAGGAATACCCGCACCTGTTATACTATACCCTGTAATGCCCGATGGTGCCGAATAAGTGATCAGGTAGGATCCTGCAACAGTTGTTGCAGTGCCTGCAACTACTGTGGATGCCACCCTTGATGTAAACGATGCTACACCTGTTAACTGGCCAGATGTACCAAAATTGATGTCTCCCGCAATATTGATAGCACTGGTAACTGCAATGGTTTTATTTAAGGTTACAGAACTGTAATCTGCCACAACAAAATTGGGAATATCAATGGTACCTGATCCCGAAATACTTTGCGGCACATTGCCCCCCATTACTAACGTGTTGGAGCCGGAAGGAAAAGTAAATGTTCCGTTCACAGTAAGATCACCCAGCACCGGTGTGTGACCGGATGTATGTGTAGTAAAACTGCACCCGTTATTGATCGTTAATGTATCTATCCTGTAAATTGTACCATCAGCAATTAATGAAGCGCCGTTTTGTATAGATATGTTTGCAAATGATTTTGCATTTACCCAGGAAGAACTGGCATAAACAGTCACCCCATCAAGATAACTCCTGTTGGTTCCTTTTACATAAAAATTACTACCCTGCTCAAAGTTTGCAAACTGTATGGCAGAACTGTTGCCAAACGGGCTACGCCCGGTAAAATAATGCAGCGATGACCCCGTTTTAAACAATACACTTGTATTGGCAGAACCATTAAATGGCGATGCCGATGTGGAGTCTGTAACATAACAATTAGATCCTGCTTCAAATTGCAAACCGTTGGTTGTACGGGCGGTGATATAGCTGGCCGTATGCACGGATGTAGAAAGCGGGCTTAGGTAAAGATCGCCTGCAACTGAACCGGTTGCTATGGTTGGTACAGTGGGCAAACCCAACAATATGCGAACATCATAATTATACAACTCGCCACCAAGGGTAACTACACAACCACTTCCTATCACAAGATCATCCAATGCAGTACCGTCGCCTTGTATATTGATGTTGGCAGATCCTGCACCGGAACGACCGAGTTGCACATTGGCGTTATTTGTAAAAATAATTCTGCCAACTGTATCGCTGCTACAGGTGGCATACACATTTCCGGTAGTTGCTGTGGCACCCCCTATATTACTGCCATCAAATACCAAAATATCCGTGTACTGTTCGCCCGCTACAGAACGGGCATCGCCCAATCCATCGAGCTGTGTATTCCAGTTGCTGTTAGAAGTAAAGCTGGTTGGACCAACACCTCCCACCCAATAATAAGTGGTTTGCGAAAAACCAACAATGGAAATCAGCAAGAGGCTTAATAAAGTAAAAGTCTTTTTCATCTTAATGTATTTTATATGGTTTGTAATCATTAAAAAAAATAGATAAAATAATTAGTTTATTGTTTTATAAAGCGGGCTGTATAAAAGGTAGCCACACTGTAAATTTTTACATAATAAATTCCTGCGCTCCAATGAGAAACCTGTTGGTTGATATCGTTTGTGAGCTGTGGAACGCTGCCCTTGCTGCTAAAAATAGTTTTGCCCCCACCGTTGGTAATATTGAGCATAGCAATAGCAGGTAAAGGTTTAAGGTTCAGTTGTAAAAAATTGCTTACTGGATTGGGATATAGTTCCAGTGTTGAAGCGCCCCTTCCCTCCCATTTTATCAATATGGTTTCAGAGTTGGTAAAGCGTGCATCCCTATCCGTTAGCCTGAGCCTGTAATAGTTGTTGCCGGTAACAGGCCACTTGTCTGTAAAATGATAAGTGCGGAGCTGGCTGCTGTTTCCCGAAGCGGCAATCCTCCCTATTCCGGTAAACAAAATCCCATCCACTGATCGCTCCACTTCAAAATAACTGGCATTGTTTTCCGAAGCCGTTTGCCAGGTGAGTATGTTGCCTGCACTCTTAACGGTGCCATTAAAAAACAGCAGGTCTACAGGCAGCAATACGTTGCCTTCCCCTATAGAAATATCGGAGAAACGGATCGTTTCATCCCTCAGGTCGGCCGGCGTGTTCAGGCTGCGGTAGATGCCCCACTTGGGGCGTATAAAACTATTATCGCTGCGAATGGTAGCGATATTGCCGTTGCTGTAGGATATGATGGAAAAGCCATCACTCACCCTATTCACATTAATGCTATATTCACCGATTGATCCTACCACAATGCGTTCAATCACTTCTACCCAGGTGCCTTCAAATAAAGACAGGTTTACAATGCGCAGTTTCTGTGATGGAGAAACGCTGGTGGGTACGTAAATGAGCTCCATTTTATTGGGTGTGCCTTTACGGGCAGTAAGCGTAAAAATCGGATCATCATCATCGCCTCCCACTGCTTTTACCTGGTGCAGATGCGTAAAGCTGCTGGAAGGCTGAAAACCTGCGGGAATTTTAAAACGCCATTTGTAAGTGACCGTTTCGCCCACAACTCCAAGCAGGCTGTCGGGAGACTGGTCATAGGTTTTAATTTCTATGCGTTGCCGGTCGATATTGATACAACGATCGTTGTCTGGTGTTACATGACTGTAAAATTCAAAAACAAATTTGTTGAGTTCCGCATCAAACAGCTCGGTGATGTGGCGACCAAATGCAGGATGAATGCATTCAGGATTTTCTACCACATTGTAACCTGGCGCCAGTACACTGTTGATGATCTCGTATGTATTGCCCGGTCCGTCGGCATTTAAAACAGCTTGTGCATTTACAATGCTGAAAGAGAACAATAAAAAAGCGGTGGCTACAAAAAAATGACAGCCGTAAATTTTTCTCATTGAAATGCTTTTAAACCCATAATAAAATTGATAATGGCTTTGTTGATCTCGCTGTTTTTTTCTTTATCAAATTTGCCATGCAAACCGCCAGGCACTGTAATAAATTCTGTAATTACACCAGCCTCCTTTAGTTTTTTATGAAGGTCCACCGATTGTTGGTAAGGCACTGTTGGATCGGCATCTCCATGAACAATAAAAACCGGTGGGCTGTTCTTATCAACATAATAAATGGGAGATACTGACTTTGCAAACTTTTCGTCATCGGCAAAGTTGCCCAGCCAGTTGCGGGCCGATTTACTTTTGATGACCTTGCCATAACCCCAGTCCCATACATCGGTAATACCATACTTATCAATGATGGCCGCTACTTTAATATTATCTGTGCCGGGGCAGTTGCCATCAAAGCGGCGATCGTTTGCCAACAGCCCACTCATCAATGCCAGGTGGCCGCCGGCACTTCCGCCCATGATCACAATTTTATTTACATCAATGTTCAAAGCCTTTGCATTTTTAATAAGATAAATAAGTGCACAGCGGGTATCTTCTATAGCAGCAGGTGCAGTTGCCTGCCCTGTTAAACGGTATTCAATATTGGCCACTGCAAATCCTTTTTTAAAAAAAGTATTATAGCCCGTTTGTGATTCCTTCACTCCTTTGTTCCAGCCACCACCATGTATATTGATAATTACAGGACACAGGCCATTGTCTTTAGGCGGCAGGTACAAATCGAGTTTGCCTTCCCAATCTTTTACTTTTGTGTACACTACATTTAATTGCGAAGTAAATCCCTGGGGATATTCTACCGGTTTGTATGTAGTATCACTTTCCTGCGCAAAACAAAAATTTGTGCACAGGGCAAAAGCAATCATTAATAAATATTTCATGGTTATTTTTTATTGTTTGTTTAAAACTTTTATGCAAATCATTTCTTGTCTATAACAGGGCTAAAGCCCTTTCTTCTTTTCTTTTTTTATCCCCGGCCTAAAGCCCGGGGCAATTCATGAAGCCTTTAAACTTTGAACTTTCACCTTTGACTTTTCACTTTTCACCTTAATACCCCTGATTCTGCTCAATCACCAACTGCGTGTTGGTATCAATTTCTCTTTGAGGAATGGGCAGTAATAATTTTGCTTCTGTAACATTTCCCTGCAAAAACGCCAGTGTAGGTGTTGGTGCAGTGTAGGTGCTATAGTGTGCCAAATACTCATAAGCAAAATGTGCTTTTAATATTTGTAAGGGATCAATAGTGGTAAGGGTTGTTTTGTACCGCACTAAATCAAACCAGCGATGATTTTCAAAAGCAAACTCTGCCCTGCGTTGTTCTGCCAGTTCTTTCTCAAACTCAGCAACGGTAAGAAATGCGCCGGAGATTGGTCCAAGCCCAGCTCTTACTCTTATTTGACTGATATAACCAACACCTGTGGCAGTATTACCTTGAGCTTCTGCCAGCATTAACAACACATCCGCATACCTGATGATGGGCCAGTCACTTTCGCCGTCATCTGTAATAACAACAGGCGTAAGGTATTTTTTTACATAGAGAATCTCTTGCGGTGTACCCGGCCTGTACCTTCCGATATTGACCGCTTTTCTCGCATCTGCTGCAGTGTAAAAAGAATCTACATTACTCGTAGGAGTATTCCAACCCCTTGGAGAACCATTGATAACGCCAACGCTTCCCAGTGGTCCAAAATCATTACCGAAACTGGATCCCAGGCCGAAGCCTCCTGCTTTGTAACTAATAGTAAAGAGTACTTCGTTGTTCAACTCATTGCTGGTAGAAAAGATACCTGCATAAGTAGGTTGCAGGCCATAACCACTGTTGGTTACCACATCCTGCAGTTGGGTAGCGGCCTCTGTTTTTTTGTTTTGCGTTAGGTACACTTTGCCTAGCAATGCTTTTGCCGCCCATGAAGTAGCCCTTCCTTTATCGGCCGTTGCTATCTGGCTAAACTTCAGGCTATTCATATAACTGGAAGCCGTGGTTAGATCTGCAACAATTAGTTTATAGATATCTGCAACAGAAGAGCGGTTCAGGCTTTTAGATGCCGTTGGCGAAATGGGTGTATGCACCAGGAAAACACCACCGTACAAACGCACAAGATTAAAATAATGATAAGCTCTTATAAACATTGCTTCGCCGGCATATTGTTTCCTGTTAGCCTCGCTTATGGGTATTGCAACATTTGACAGGCTGATAGCACCGGTTGCCGGATCGTAACTAACACCTAACTTTTGCAAAACAATATTGCAACTGCGAATATTATAATAATTATTCAACCAGTATTGATAGATAGCGTCATTTGTTGTTGCCGGAATAAATTCATCGAGGTCACTGAGGTCCCTGTTAAATGAACTGGTACTACCCGTAGAGCCCATATATGCATTATCCGAACGGAGTTCAGTAAACTGCCACTCCCGGTAAATTGGACTCTGCAAACCATTGTAACAACCGGTAAGGCCGGCTTTTACTTCATCGTTATTACTGTAAAACGTACCCGTATTTAAATTAGACTCAGGGTATAGATCAATTATTTTTTTACATGAACTTAAAGCGAAGTAAAAAAATATGATTATATAATGTAGCTTTTTCATAACTAAACAATTTTTTAATTAAAAATTAAAATCAATACCAAACAAGTAGGTTTTCTGTACAGGGAAAGCACCCCTTTGATAACCATCCACCAGTGGTGTACTGTATTGGGCTGATGTAGTTCTTGCTTCCGGGTTAAGCCCCCTGAAACTTGCGGCTTTATGGAAAAAAAGATTCTGGCCAGACAGGTAAATCCTCATGGAACTCAACCCTGCTTTTTTAGCTACTTTTTCAGGCAATGTATACCCCAACAATATCTCTCTTAATGCATAGTAAGAGGCATCTTCCACCACATAATCTGTCAGCATCCAGTTATATCCCAAAGTTGAATATGGTGTTTTACCATCACCTGGGAACTTAGGGCTGATCCACCTGTTGGAATTGTAATTTGTATTGTATCGTTTTGTTTCATTATAGTTGGCATCCCCACCAATTACGCTGCCACCCTGAACACCCTGGAAGAAGAAACTAAAATCAAAATCTTTGAAAGTAAAGCTGTTGGTTATACCCCAGTTAAAATCAGGGTAAGGATTTCCTATTACCGTGCGATCATTCACGTCAAGAATTCCGTTTCCATCAATATCAACAATCTTTAAGCCACCAGGTACCAGTGCATTGGGCAGGCTGGTAGTAAGTTTAGATGCAGTAATATCTGCTGCTGACAACCAAACACCATCTGTTTTATAACCAAAGAACTGGATGAGCGGACCACCTACTTTGTTCAGGTATAATTCCGTTCTCTCTCCCTGGTTAAGTAAGAGTGCTTCACTTCCGAGTGCTATAATTTTATTTTCATTATGTGATATATTAGCTGATGTAGTCCACTTAAAATTCTTTTTCCTCACATTATTTGAAGTGATCTCAAACTCAATTCCGTTATTTTGAACACTTCCGATATTATTTATAAAACTTGGTACACCGGTAAATCCAAGGGTAGCCTGTTGTAACAATAACTGATCTGTTTTTGACCTGTACACATCAATTGAAAATAAAATAACATTTTTCTTAAGCGCCAAATCAACACCATAGTTCTGTTGGTTAGTCAACTCCCAGGTTATATCCGGGTTTGAAAGTACACTTCTTGAAATGGCCTGACCGTTGGCTACTGATCCGCCAAAAGGATAATTGGAAGCATAAAGCAGATCTGTAAATAAATAATCAATTATATTATTATTACCGGTGGCTCCATAACTAGCCCTGAATTTTAAATTACTCAACCAGTTGGTACCTTGAAGGAATTTTTCTTTACTGGCAACCCAGCCTGCTGATACAGATGGAAAATATCCCCATTTATTGCCAGGTCCAAAGTAAGAACTGCCATCTGCCCTGAACGTTCCATTTAACAGGTACTTGTCTTTATAGCTATACAAAACCCTACCGAGGTAAGAAAGCAATCCTCTGCTTAATTTATTATTAAAAGTTTGAAGCGGATCCAATGTAACAGTACCGGTATTGAGTGTGGTAATATTATCACTTGCGAAGTTGGTACCCGTGGTTTGCTCATTCTTAATTTTAGTTTTTTGTGCAGTGAAGCCAGCAAGAAAATCAAAGGAATGATCCTTTATTTTTTTGCTGTATGATAAAGTATTTTCAGATAAAATATCTACAAACAAAGTACTTGTGTAAACTCCTTTGTTGATATCTCCTGCCCTGTTTGAATTTGATTTGGCAAAATCTAAGCCTGTAGAATACCGAACAAACACACTGGCCAGGGTTTTGAAATCAAGACCCGGCATAATATTGAAAGTTAGATCTCCTGAAGTTAACGCCCTGTAATCATCCGTTGTTATTTTCCTGGTTTCAAGCACCGATTTTGGAGATTGATTTGCAGTAGGAAAGGGATTGTTTGCTGCGGTGGTTACCCAATTACTGCCATCTGGCATGATACCGGAATACACCCGCCCGTTAAACATATTTGCCTGTGCAAAATCTCCCACCTGCACATTGGCATAATTAGGATCCTGCCTTATAAAGTTGATTAATGACTCATTTACGTAAACAGGCAAAAAGGACTGTAACCTAAAAAAGTCTGTATAACTGGTGGAAGGTCT
>JBBRFX010000111.1:0-13433 GCA_038241275.1 Chitinophagales bacterium | reverse complement strand
TGGAAGGCGGACTTCAATATTTTGAGAATAGTGATAATGAAAGTGTTGGAATTTTCCCGGTTCTGATCGGATATCGCTATACAATAAATCATGGTGGCACAGGTTTCTATGTGGAGCCAAATGCTGGCTATAGTTTTGGAGAAACAACAATAGGAGTTTATGATGAGGTGGGCTCTCCAATGACCGATGATAATGGTAAATACCTTTATGAAAAAGTGAATGGGCTCACTGCCGGAATTGGTTTAGGATATCTATTTGAACCCTCAGGAGGAATACAATTTAATATCGGCCTAAGGTATGAACGAAGCTTTGGAAATACAGCAACGAATTTGTTTGCCTTCCGAATTGCACATGCTTTTACTTTTGGCAGAAGACAAAAAGATTAAAACGCTGCCTCGATCCGTGGCACATGAAACATTGTAATCCGTTTCGAGTAACAGAGGCACACAGTCATGATCTGAAAGTGCAGAATTAAGTTTAATATTCTTATTTTACCAGAACACCTTTGTCTATACTTTCGTTAATTAAATGCTCTGCATAGTTCCAAATTGATATAGAACCATTTTTAATTGCTTTTTTTCTTGTCGTAAACTTTTTGATACTGTACATTAAATTCTGCCAAGGTTCCACCTTTATTTGAAGTATTTTGTAACAATGGTTCAAACCTGTCCATTGACTTTGCAAACTTTGCTTCATCAGTAATACCATCTTCAAATTCTTTCCAGATTGTAATAATTTCCGCTGATTGTTATGGCGGTAAAAGTCCAAAATTTCGTTTGGCTGCAATAAGTTCTTCATCTGTATTTGTGTGGTTTTTTGTAGCATCGTAAATATAAGTGTCGTCTGCATCAATTTCTACAATGTTGCGGATTAAACCCTTTTTCAAAACTTTAAGAATGTCTATTGGCTTATCCGAATGTTCTGTCAATACATTTGTCATCATCGGTAAATGCCAACTATGTTCAGCATCATTTTCATGCCTGTCGCTGTTGATAATTTAGTTTTGCGTTGAATGTATTTTAACTTGTCAATCTCTTTTATGAAAGCTACTTGTTTTAATAAATTGTCAGTTTGCATGGTTGTATAAATTTTCAAAGTATTATTGTAAAAGTGATGTACGTTAATTGTTTTGGAAATAGCACTTTACCGGGTTTAAATTGGGCATTAAACTTTTCAAATGCAACTTGATTTCCTTTTAGCATATCGCTTAAGTTTGTAAGTAAGGGGTTCAATTAATTTCTCCTGGCTTTTTGAAAAACAAAGTGCTGGGAGGTTTTTTACATACCTGGTGCCATTGTAGTAACTTCTGTTTTGTACAACCTTGTAATAAAATAAACCCACCCCACCCTTTTTAAGTTGTGTTACCCAAACCCAATCCTTATCTGTACCGAATTTAACGCTGTAAAGGTTTTTTGACTGGATTGCTTTTATGTCAGTTTACTGAAATTTCTGTCCGTCAATGCGGATGATGAGTTCTGTTTAAATTCTTTTGATGTAGAAAATAGTTAACTCATAATTATTGTTGCCCCAAATCTCTAAGGCACGAAGTTTGAAACGATTATTGCATGGTAAATAAAACCGCCAGGGCAAACATACAAAGCAGTGGATACGTGCAGGTGCGTGGCGCCCGGGAACACAATCTAAAAGACATTTCATTACAGATACCACGGGATGCACTCGTGGTATTCACTGGTGTATCCGGTTCCGGCAAATCTTCTCTTGCCTTTAGTACTTTATATGCCGAAGCACAGCGGCGATACCTGGAGTCTGTATCGCCCTACGCAAGGCGATTGTTTCATCAAATGGCTGTGCCTGATGTGGATGAAGTATCCGGGCTTCCACCAGCCGTGGCGCTGCAACAGCAAAGGGGCAGCCCCACCACGAGGTCCACGGTTGGGAGTGTAACTACCCTATCCAATCTCATACGCATGTTGTTTTCCCGGGCAGGAGATTATCCCAAAGGACAAGAGATATTGTATGCCGAATCTTTTTCTCCCAACACGGCGCAGGGCGCTTGCCCGCAATGCCAGGGCATTGGCAGGGTATACGAGGTAACGGCGCAATCGATGGTGCCAGATGATAGCCTCACTATTCGGGAACGGGCAATCGCCGCCTGGCCCACTGCGTGGCACGGGCAAAACCTGAGAGAAATTCTCATCACACTCGGCTATGATATTGATACCCCCTGGCGGGAGATGACCGAAAAAGATCGCAACTGGATTTTGTTTACAGAAGAGCAACCTGTAGTGCCGGTGTACAGTGGATGGGAACGGGCCGAAGTGAAAGATGCCCTCAAACGCAAACTTGCGCCCAGTTACATGGGCACTTTTACCGGCGTAAAAAAATATGTAATGCAAACCTTTGCTACCACCAGCAGCCCGCTGATGAAAAAGCGGGTATCGCAACACATGCTGGGGACGGATTGTCCTCTATGCCACGGAAAAAAATTGACTAAAGAAGCGCTGTCAGTAAAATTTGCTGGTTATGATATTGCTCAAATTGCTGCCTTGCCTTTTGCAAAACTCGCAGCTATTGTAGAACCTTACCTCCAAAAAAATCCGCCGGTTCACAAAGCAGATGCGCAACATCACCCCGAAAAATTAATGGTTATACAAAGAATAGCAGTAGACCTGTTGGGCAGGCTGCAGGTACTGTTAGATCTTGGCCTGGGCTATCTTTCAACAGACCGCAGCACACCAACGTTGTCTCCGGGGGAACACCAACGTTTGCGCCTGGCTACGCAGGTGCATTCTAATTTATTTGGTGTAGTGTACGTGCTGGATGAACCTTCGGCCGGGCTGCATCCTGCCGATACGGAAGCGTTGCTCACCACGTTGCAGAAATTAAAAGCTGCAGGTAATTCGCTTTTCGTGGTAGAGCATGAGCCCGATTTTATCCGCCATGCAGACTGGGTGGTAGATGTAGGACCGGGAGCGGGAGAACAAGGTGGGCAAATTATTTACAGTGGTCCCACCGCTGGGTTGAAAAAAATCACAGCATCTGTTACTTCGCATTTTCTATTCAATAAAACCAAATTTAAAAGGCCAGATCAACAGGCCGCAACAGGATACTTAACCTTAAAAAACATTAGCCGAAATAATATTCACGGCCTTGACATCCGTTTTCCGCTTGGCGTAATGACGGTGGTAACGGGCATTTCAGGATCGGGCAAATCATCTATCGTAAGCCAGGTGTTGGTAGACCTGGTGAACAAAGCGCTCGGGCATAAACAGGAAGATGCTCCCGAAGTACAGGATGTGCTGCAGGAAAAATCACCAGTTACCATAAGCGGCAGCATTACAGCAGGCCTGGGGCAAATCAAACGCCTGGTAGTGGTAGATCAAAAACCGATTGGCAGAACACCACGGTCTAACCTGGCCACTTACACGGGCTTGTTTGATCATGTAAGAAAATTGTTTGCGGCCACTAAGATGGCAAAGGCAAGACATTATGATGCAGGCAGGTTTTCTTTTAATGTAAACAAAGGCCGATGCCAGCACTGCCAGGGAGAAGGATTCGTGATGGTAGAATTGTTGTTTCTCCCCAGCGTGTACACACCCTGCCCCGAATGCAAGGGCACCCGCTACAACAACAAAACCCTGGAAATAAAATACCGGGAGCACAACATTGCCGATGTGCTGCACATGACGGTAGACAATGCGTTTGACTTCTTCGAATCTGAAGCTGCAGTGCGGCATGCATTGGATACACTGCGCCAGGTGGGCCTGGGTTATTTGCGGCTGGGGCAACCTGCCACAGAATTATCAGGTGGAGAAGCCCAGCGAATTAAACTGGCCACAGAATTACAAAGAGCCGGGCACGGAAAAGCTTTGTATATTTTAGATGAACCCACTACAGGTTTGCACCCCGGGGATGTAGAAAAATTAATGTTGCAGTTGTACAAACTGGTGCATGCGGGCAACACCGTGATAGTGGTGGAACATGATATGCGGGTGATAGCAGGAAGCCATCACATCATAGACATTGGCCCCGGTGCCGGAGAAGAAGGAGGCCTCATCGTTGCCGAGGGAACCCCGGAAAATATCATTGAAAATAAAACAAGCAAGACCGGCACCTACCTGCAGCGATTTTTACATCCTGCCACGTAAAAAACAAAACAGGCTCGCAATTTCTTTGGCTTGGTCTGCAAAATACCTCCAACCGTTTTACATTGGCTGCCATGGTCCCCGGTTCGAAAAGCCATCATGTGGGAACTATAAATTGATTTTAAATATTTTTCTCTGGACTGCTGCGTGGCTCGTCAGAGCCGAGGCTACGGCAAGCTGTTAATGTTGGCGGAGGAAAACTAAAAATGTTAATTGCGTAACGAAAAATAACTTAAAACCTTAGCCACAACTGACGGTTTCTATCAGGTGTATCCGGAGATATGAAAACAATTGCTCAATTCATTGACTTGTCTATTAATAAAGCTAATTTTAGATATTAAATAAGCTTTATGAAAAAAATATTTTCGGCCCTGTTAACCATGATGAGCCTGGTGGCTGCGGCGCAAAATGTAGGCATTGGCACTGTTGCTCCTGAGGCTTCTGCAAAACTGGATATACAATCTACCAATGGAGGAGTGCTGCTGCCTCGCATGAATAGTGGCCAGCGGGATGCTATAGTGAACCCTGCCACAGGTCTGCTCATTTTTAACATAGATAACAATGCCCTTGAAATGTGGAGTGCTACCGCCTGGATTTCGTTTAGCAGCAGTGGTGTTTTAAGTAACGGCCTTCCTGTGGGCCCTACCTGCACCGGCACATGGTCTGCCAAAGCTGATATGCCGGGCACAGCCCGCAATTCGGCAGTGGGCTTTGCTATTGGCAACAAAGGCTACGTGACTACAGGCTTTGATGGCGGTTATAGGAAAGATACCTGGGAATATAACCCTCTTAGCAATACATGGGGGCAAAAAGCCGATTTCCCTGGCATTGGCAGAGTTGGTGCGGTTGGCTTTGCAGTTGGAGGCAAAGGCTATGTGGGTACTGGCAACAGTGGCACCGTGTACCTCGGTGATTTTTACGAGTATGATCCATTGCTAAATTCATGGACCGCTAAAGCTGCATTCCCTGGTGCCATTCGGGCCTTTGCTGTAGGCTTTGGTACCAGCACCCGTGGCTATGTTGGCTTGGGCGAGGACAACACAGATAAAACGGATTTTTATGAATATAACCCGGTAACCAATACCTGGATTTTAAAAGCGCCCTTCCCGGGTACCGGTCGGAGTGGCGCTACAACCTTTTCCTATAATAACAAAGGGTACATGGGCCTTGGTCAATCTGCCACAGGTGCGTTCCGAAAAGATTTCTGGGAGTACGATCCCGCCTTAAATAACTGGCTGCAGAAGACGAACTTTGGAGGAATTGCCCGGAGCGGTGCGGCAGGATTTGTGCTTGCAAATAAAGCCTATATGGGCACCGGCACCAATGGCACAATGCAAAAAGATTTCTGGGAATACGATTTCATCACCAATCTATGGACACAGCGTTCCGACTTTGGCGGCACTGCAAGGGCTGCAACCATCAGTTTTGCAATAGGTAACAAAGCCTGGGTGGCCACCGGGACGGACGGTGCAAATAAAAAGGACCTATGGGAATATTGCCAATAAACGCCCTCGCCATAACCTTTGCATCGGCTTTGTGTATGTGCTGCTGCAACGTAAAACATCATAGTAACAGCGGCACAACCTTGCCTGCTCAGCAACAAATGGACTCTCTTGCGCTTGCAGTGAGGGTGCTGGTTTTTAGCAACGATACCATGCCGGGCCACGAACAATCCGGTGGATACGGGTACGATATTTTCATAGGGGATGATCGTTACATCCGGCAGCATAGCATCCCTGCAGTACCGGGCAATATTGTCTTTAGCTCTAAGGAAAAGGCTTTTAAAACCGCCGGCATGGTTGCCCGAAAAATCTTGCAGCATACTTTACCGCCTTCTGTAACCCTGGCCGAGCTAGACAGCATTGGTGTATTAAAATAAAGCTGCTTCCATAACTGGTATACAAGGTCGGGTCTACTACCTATTATTTATTACTATTACGATTATAATTTTTTTTTAGTCTGATTCACGTCTGGCGCTGGTTTTTACTTAGTTCCTTTTTTTTTCATCCATTACAACAAAATGTAAAAGCCTACCGATTGCATGTTTTTTTTGTTTTTACCACAGGCTGTGCCTTCATTGGCATTTATATAAATAAAACCTGCATAGATATATCTAATGGATTTCCCGGTAAAAGTTTTAATAGTTTACAATATCTTTTAGCACCAGGTCTTTTCATGAGCATTCTTTATTTTGTAAAGCCGACCAAGCGATTTAGAAAGACAGACTGGTTCAATTTCATACCCTTTGCAATTTATGTATGTGCAGAAAATATATGGCAGTTCGGGAAAGAGAGCATTTCAACATACCCTCTTTTTAATCCTAATAAAATTGTATCTTTTTTAGTGCGGGATATGTTGCCATTTCTAACCATCTTTAATTTGGTAAAATTTTAGTGCCAAACACTTTTCATCTTTGACTTTTCATCTTTGACTTTTCACCTTTCACTTTTCACCTTTGACCATTGACCATTGACCATTTAAAATTATACCACATCCTTACTTTTATAGGCTCTTATTGATAATTAATTTTAAGATGCCGGATTTTCATACTTTTAATATTGAATGTGATGTGAACAGGGCACACTATAACAGTTACCCAAAAACAAATACAAAAATTAATTTGCTGAATATTTTTACCAAACAAAATATGTATAAATTATTTTTATGCCTTTGCCTGCTTTGCTTGGTACATTATGCTGATGCACAACTATTTTCTGACTATAATTTTAAATTTAAAACTTACACAACCGCTAATGGCCTTGTGCACAATACTGTAAAAAAATGTATTGCCGATAACAATGGTTTTTTATGGATCATTACAGAAAATGGATTGAGCCGCTTTGATGGATATGAATTCAAAAACTTTCAGCATATCAATGGCGACTCTACAAGCCTGCCAAGTAATTATTTGGTAGATATAAGCGTTGATGAGAACAATAGAATTTTTTTAGCTTACATGTCCGGATGCTGCTACTACAATCCACAAACAGCGTCGTTTATAAAAATTACAAATTTAAAAAAGGATGTGCCGGCACAAGGCATCGCTTATAATAAAAAATATAACCAATTATTTATTGCTACAGAAAACGGGTTGTTAAAGTATAACATTGATAAAGATTTAATTTCTAAAACAAATTTAACTGTAAAAATTACTGGTGAAATTAGTTGCCTTTATCTTGATAATAATGATAACGCATGGTTAATTGCAGGCAGACTTGGTTATTACAAATACGCTATCATCAGTGATTCATATACATATACCAAAGATGCTGCCATGAGCATTTATCAAAACAAAAGCACTTTTTATTTAAGTACATGGGGCAATGGCTTTAAGCGATTTGATGGTAATGCTGAAGCCACAGAAAAGGACATCGTTAAACAGGTATCAAACCAAACGAAGTATGGTAATATATTTGTTGGGTGCGCCATAAATGAAAAGCTTACGGGAAGCGACATACTTTGGGTGGTTACCAGCACTACCGGTGTTGCTTTGTATAGTAAATCGCAGCATAAGTTTGTAAAACATTTTACCAATCTGCTTCAAAATAAAGATGGATTAAAAACAGATTTTAATTGGTATGTATATACTGCCCCCGAAGGTAGTTTGTGGATTTGTACCTGGCAGGGCCTGGTAAAAGTAAACCCTATGAACCAGCAATTTGAAAGCGCCGAACTACCCGAACTTAATGGCAGCTATTATAATTGTATTTCGGGAATTATGGATGACCCATTTGAAAAAGATATTGCCTGGATGTCGGTAAATGGTGGAGGGTTGGCTAAGTTTAATAAACAGCAAAATAAATTACTGCAATGGTACTTTCATCCATTTGGCGACCCCAACGATGCAAAAACATACGATAAAACCTGGCTTATATCTATCATAAAAGATAGTAACAATGTACTCTGGAGCCCCTCCTATGGAGGATTTGCAAAAGTAAAAAAAGGCAACCCTACTTTTTTAAATTTAAATCACAAAGGAAAACTTTGCTACCCTAATGCAAGCTACCAGGATAGCAAAGGAAATATTTGGTTGGCAGGGCGGTTTGTTTTTCAATTTAACCCTTATACCCAAAATAATACCGTTTGGAACTTTCCAAAGTCCGGTCATGTCTACGATTTTTATGCAATTGCAGAATCTCCTGGTGGAGATATTTTTATCGGTGGTAACAATGGATTATTTAAAATAAATACAACTACAAAACAAATTTCTCAAATTAGTTTTTGGAAGAGTGAGGTTGATAAAGCAATATGGAATAATGTAAAATCTCTTTGTTGCATTGGCAACGAATTATATATAGGCAGCTTTGCCGGACTTGCCAAAATGAACCTGGCTACCAATGAAACAAATGTTATAGGCAAAGAACAATACTTAAACAGGGTTAGTTATACATCACTTTACAAATCAAAAGACAGTATGTTGTGGGTTTACGCCTCAAATGGATTATATAGATATGATCCTGCAAAAAAAATATTTTCTGTTTTTAATACTTCCGACGGAATTTATAATTTAAGTAACGACCCTTCTATATTTTTTACCTACAATGATAAAACTTATTTAGGTTACAGAATGGCTTACACAAGGTTTGATGCAGGAAGCATAGGTACTAATCCGCAAAGTCCAATACCATATATTGTTACCTCCAGTATAAAGAACTATAATAAAGCAATTAATTCAGATAAATACCTTAAACTCTCCTACACGCAAAATGATGTCACCTTAGATTTTACAGCCATCGAATATAATTTTCCGGAAAAAATAAATTTTAGTTTTAAGTTAGATGGGTTTGATGCAGCATGGAGTACAGCAGCAGGCTTGCGCACAAAAAGTTATACAAACCTACCCGCTGGTGATTATACCTTTAAAGTAAAAGCATTTAACAATGAGGGTGTGGCTGGTGAAAGTATGGCAACATTTCACTTTAAAATATCACCTGCATTTTGGCAAACATGGTGGTTTAAGGCACTCTATATTTTGTTATTTGTAGCAGCAGTAATAATGATTGCAATAAAAAGAGTAGGATTAATCCGAAAAAAAGAAGCTGAGAAAACTGCTATTAATAAATCGTTTGCTGAGCTTGAAACAAAAATGCTGCGAAGCCAGATGAACCCGCATTTTATTTTTAATTCACTTAACTCGGTACAAAAATATATTTGGGAGAATAAGGAAGAAGATGCTGCAGAATATTTAGCCAGCTTTGCAAAACTGATAAGGGCGATATTGGAAAATTCAAGAAAGGAAACCATATCTTTAAAAGAAGAAATTGACACTATGAAATTGTATGTAGAGCTTGAACATCGCCGTAGTAACGGCCATTTTAATTACTCAATAAAGGTTGATGAAAGTCTTGTACAGCAACGTGTTTTTTTACCTCCATTAATAATGCAGCCGTTTATCGAAAATGCCATCTGGCATGGATTGAATAAAAAAGAAATGACAGGAAACCTGCTGGTGGAGCTTTTGCAAAAAAATGGCCAGCTTGTTTGTATAATTGATGATGATGGAATTGGGCGGCAGCAAAAGACAAAAATTGGATTGGGGGGAAATAAATCTTTGGGTGTGGATATAACGCAGCAACGGATAGACCGCCTGATGCAAACAACCCATCAAAATGCAGGTGTTGTTATTGAGGACAAAAAAGAAAACGGTCTGGCTGCAGGTACAAGAGTAATTATTACCTTGCCGCTACAAATACAATAGTTTATGCTCAGTTGTTACATAGTAGATGATGAACAGAATGCAGTTGACGCATTGGCAGCTATGCTGAAAAAGAAATTTATACAGCAGGTAATAATCTGCGGCAGCAGCATAAAAGCATCTGTAGCTATTGATGAGATTGAACAGATGAAACCCGATGTGGTTTTTTTAGATGTGGAAATGCCCGAAATGAACGGCCTGCAGTTATTGAAACATTTTCCGGAACGGAGCTTTGATGTAATTTTTACCACGGCACACGAAAAATATGCATTGCCGGCCTTAAAGGCATCTGTTACCGATTACCTTGTAAAGCCGCTCTCTCCGCAGGATGTATATGATGCCTTGCAGAAATGCCTGCAAAAAATGGCAACAAAAGACAAATCAAACCAACCGGTAATACAAAAAATAAGTATTGCCAGCGTTAATGGAATACTGATGGTAAGTACCGGGGATATTATCCGTATTGAAGCACAAAATAACTACTCTCATTTCCATTTTACAAACAGGCCCAAAATTATTGTAAGCAAAACTTTAAAGGAATTTGAAGAACAGCTATCTGCCTGTAATTTTTTCAGGATACACCAGTCGCACCTGATAAACCTCCGGTATGTAGAGGCTGTGCAAAGCAGCAATGGCGATTATGTGCTGCTGCAGCAGGGCCATAAGGTAGAAATAAGCCGCCGCAAAAAACCCGAATTTCTGCAAAAACTAAAACTGGGTTAACTCCTAATTCTCAACCGTTAGTACCGAATACTTGCCCGCTGCATCCAACGGCTTTTTGGTTACTTAAAGCTGCATAACCCTGTGCTACTTTAGCAATATCAATATGACTAAAGAGATAAGCATAGAGGTAGAAAAACAAAACCAGGGCGACTGGTTAAATATTTACATACCCTATAAAACAGATGAAGCAATGGCCTGCATACTACAGAATGAGCATGGCGAAACCCTGAAGAAAGTAAAACTTAAACCAGGCAACAATTCAATTGACATCAGCAATATTAATAACACAACAATAAACCTGAAAATAGAAACGGCTTACGAAACCATTTTAAAAAAATTAAATCTTACATGGTAATGAAAAAAATATTAGGTACCCTGTTTATGTTATGTTCAGCATATTGCATGGCACAAAATGTAGGCATTGGTGAAACCAACCCTACCGAAAGTAAACTGCAGGTAAAAACTGCCGACAGTGCTGCGTTATTAATACAAAATACCGCAACGCCTAATTTAACTAAAACAGCTTTGTTTTATAAATCAGATAATAATTTTAGCGGCAGTATTGCAACAGTAAAAACAGCTAATTTAACTTATCGAATGGGGCTTTATACTTTTGGCGGTGCTGCTGCATCTGGCCTAAAAGAAAGAGTTTCAATTTTAGATGGTGGCAATGTAGGTATTGGCACTACCAACCCTACTGCAAAGTTAGAAGTTGCCGGCACACTAAAAATAGCTGATGGTACACAAGGAGTAAATAAGGTATTGATAAGCGATGCTGCCGGCAATGCAAGTTGGCAGAGTTTGGGTAGCAATGCAGGATATAAATATTGTAAACAAATTACTGCTGGGGGTGCAGGTGCTTTTACAATACCAGCAGGTGTTACAGAAGTAATGGTAGAACTTTGGGGAGCTGGTAGTGGGGGAGTAATCTCTAGTAACAGCATATCATTTTCGGCTCAAATTCGTAATTTTGGGGGTACCAGTGGTGGATATGCAAGTACAACTCAAACAGTTACTCCTGGCTCTACACTTAATTATACTGTTGGTTTTGGTAGTACAGATAAAGCTTCTAACATTACTGTTTCAGATGGTGGAAGCACATCAATAAATTTTACTGCCGGCAATTTAGTTGCATTAGGGGGCAAAGGGCACGTTGCAAATGAGACACAACCCGGCGAACCCCAAAGCGGTACAAGTACTCTTTCCAATTTTTTTGTTCTACATGGTAATCCTGGCAGTTTCTCAACTTTTAAAACAGAACAAACCTCATCAACCGATTATTGGCGTATAAATTATTGTGGCGATGGGGGTAAACCTGTTGGCATGATTAATCCGCAAGTTCAAAAAGGTACCGTATATTATATTTTAAATAATGTTTATCAATATGACCATTCAGATCCAAATTATTTCTTTATTTACCCTAGCTCGGGTGGCGGAAGTGATGAAAATGTAAATGCAGGAGGTTATGGCATGATACTGATTTGGTACAATTAAAAATAATTACACGCTTTCATTTTTTGCCGCACCAAACAAAATAAAAACGGCCTTTAAAATAAAACATCATGAAGTCAATTATCATTACTTTAATCTTTTTTACAAGTTCATTTATTGCAAAAGCCCAAAACGTTGGCATTGGCGAAACCACACCCACAGCAATGAAATTACAGGTAAAAGCTGCTGACAGTGCGGTGCTGCTTATACATAATTCAAGTACAGTTGGAAGCAATATTAAAACAGGTATGTATTATAGAACCGGTAACTCCTATTCAGGCGGTATTGCTACCATTGGCAGCGGAGCTACTTTTAGAATGGGACTATTTACTTATGGGGGTTCTACTCCTTCTTCACTTATTGAAAGGGTAAGTATTTTAGATGGTGGCAATGTAGGTATTGGCACCACTAACCCAACAGCAAAATTGGAAATAGCAGGTACATTAAAAGTCGCAGATGGCAGTCAAGCCGCAGGACGGGTACTAACATCAGATGGAAGTGGAAATGCAACCTGGGCTACGCCTGTTACGGGTGGGGGTGCATTTACCTTACCTTATGCAGGTACTGCAAGCACTGTAGGTGGTGCAGAATTCTCCATTTCGCATACTACAACTTTTGGCGATGCAGTTTACTTCAACAATACTGCAGGCGGTTCTGCCATTACTACAGGGGCAGGAAATAATAAATTCAATATGACCAACGGGAACACCGGTATTGGCATTCCGGCGGGGCTTTCTGAAAATCCTAATTTAGGCAGGCTGGTTGTAAGAGGCAGTGTGGGAGCAACTGTAGCAGTATTTGATGATAATGCCACCGGAATTTCCTTACAATCTAATTTACCAAGTGTTGGGTTTAACGAATATTATAATGCTGGATCTAAATTTATAAGTACAGGTTATGGCGGTAAATTGTCTGTAGCAACTGGTACCGGAGAGTTAGGTTGGTATGCATCAAGTGCAAGTGGTGTTGCCGATGGTGCCATGACAATAAACCAACGTATGGGGCTTTCAAGAGAAGGTAGCATGTTTTTAAAAGGAATAGACAATGGGTATATTTTTACAGATAGAACATCTACAAATTATAATGGCTGGAATTTATATGCCAATGCCGGCAAAGCAAGTTTGTTTAGATACACACAAGGTGGCAATACTATTACAGTTGACTCAACAGGCGCATTAGGTTTGCAGGGTATAACTACCATGACAGCCCCATTAACATTAAATAATGCTGTAGGCAATAAAATAGATTTTTATTATGGCAGCCCTGCAAGCCGTTATGGTATAGGGTTGCAAGGTTCGTTGTTACAAATGTATGCAGATGGTGCTGGGTCCGATATTGCTTTTGGTTATGGCAGCAGCACAGCCTTTACAGAAAATATGAGGGTTAAAGGAAATGGAAGTGTTGGTATTGGTACAAAT
>JBBRFX010000110.1:0-13741 GCA_038241275.1 Chitinophagales bacterium | reverse complement strand
GGATGCTGTGGATCCCAGCCCACAGTCAATTATCGGAGGAAAGGTGATATTTAGCAAGCTGGAACAGAAAGCAACATTTCCAGGTGGAACATCAGGATGGAGTAAATACCTGATGCAAAATCTAAACCCCAACATGCCGGTTGATGAAGGCTGGTCTGCAGGAACTTTTAAAGTTGTTGTAAGATTTGTTGTAAGCAAAGATGGCTCTATCAGTGATGTTGTTGCAGAAAACTACAAGGGCTCTAAAACTGCCCAAATGTGTGTAGACTTTATAAAAAACGGTCCCAAATGGCTGCCCGGCAGGCAAAACAATCGTATTGTAAATTCCTATAAAAAACAACCCATCACTTTTGTTGTGCAGGAGCAATAACCTGCGGTACTTAATAAAGTGTTCGAAGCCTTCCAAATTTTTGGGAGGCTTTTTTATATACAAAGATTTATCTTCATTGCAAATAATTTGTTCTATGATAAAACCATTCGCTTTTTTGTTTTCATTTCTGCTAACTTTTTGCAGTAAAACAATTGCTCAAAGCACCGGCGTACTTCCCCTCACCGGAATTCAATATTTTAATGAAGGTATTTGGGCAAAATATGTAGAAGTGAATATTGACGGTGCTAAGCTGTTAAGTAACCGTATTCCTGCCAACAGGGAATTTTCTATTACACTCCAATTACCTTCCGGCTTTGTACCCGATGCTACCAAAAAGATATACCCTGCTGCAGAGGTTACGGTTTTAAATTCACGCAAACAGGTATTGGTCTCTATGGGCAATGTTTTAAAAGCCTACGAAGGCAGTGGGTTTGCAGCCCAGGGTTACAATACGCTGAGTTTAAAAGTAAGCCTGAGAACAGAGTGGTTAAAAAATGAACCTGAATGTGTAGTGCAGGTGCGTTATTACGATCTTAAAAGTAAAAAGCAATTGCGTTTATTATTTCCTGTTAGCATTGCTGCTGCCAATGAACCTTTGGCGGTTTCTAAACTGCCAATGAGTATTAAAACAAATGATGAATCTTTAGGAATGAGCAATACGCTAAAAATGACGAAGGCAGATGTTATGGTAGATACCAGCATTAGAGTGGCCCCAAAAAATGCCTACCTAAGTATAGATATGCCAGGCATTACCGGTACTAATATGACAGAAGTATTAGGTGGAAAATATAGCTTTTGGGTATTCGATCAAAGTATGAACGAAATTAAAATAGCAGATAAACTCCTGAAAAAAGTGGGCGGATCCATGGAAGATGAGCTCGTAAACTTAACCGTAAAAATCCCTTTCCGGTTAAAGACTGATCTTAAAAAAGGTTACAGCATCCGCTTTCGCTGGGAAAGTACCGATAGAAAAAAGATAATAGATATTGTAACAACCAAATGATAAAAAACAGGGAAGTAAATCTTCCCTGTTTTTTTAATACGAAATTTCTTCTCCCTTATATTTTATCAGCAATTCTTTTTTATCTGAAGCTTCTACCCTTCCAATAATCTGCGCTTCTATATTAAAAGATTTCGCAGCATCTATCATTACCTGTGCATCTGCAGCACTGCAATATACTTCCAGCCTGCAACCCATATTAAACACTTCAAACATTTCTTTAAGATTACTGCCACTGTTTTTTTGAAGTAAATCAAACACGGGCGGAGCCTCAAAAAGGTTATCTTTTATAATTTTAAAATTACCCGGCAAATATTTCAAACATTTGGTTTGCCCGCCGCCACTACAATGAATTAACCCATGTATTTTTTCAAAATGATTTTGCAGCAATAGTTTTAAAACCGGTGCATATGTACGGGTGGGGCTTAATATTAAACGACCCACATTTAATTCAGGATTCAGCAAATCTGAAACCGGATCTGTAAGCCTGCTGTTTCCAATATAAACCACTTCTTCCGGCAGGTTATTATCGTAACTCTCTTTAAAATGTTTTGCATAATAATTACTCAATGCATCATGACGTGCAGAAGTGAGTCCATTGCTGCCAATACCACTATTGTATTCCGTTTCGTAAGTTGCCTGACCATAACTGGCAAAACCTACTATAACATCATCAGCCATTATTTTTTCATTACTGATGATTTTATCTTTTGGCCAGCGGCAGGTCATGGTACCATTTACTGCTACAGTGCGTACCACATCGCCCACATCTGCAGTTTCGCCACCGAGGTAATGAATGTTTACACCAAATTCCTTAAGAGAATCAAACAGTTCCTGTGTACCATTAATTACCTGTTCGAGCACGGCACCGGGTATTAAATTTTTATTGCGGTCGATGGTAGAATTAAAAACAATATTATCATGAATACCCACACAAAGCAGGTCATCAAGGTTCATAACCACTGCATCCTGCGCAATGCCTTTCCATACAGAAAGGTCTTCGGTTTCTTTCCAATAAAGGTAAGCAAGGATGCTTTTAGTGCCTGCACCATCTGCGTGCATTACGTTTACAAAATCGTTATCTCCTGCCAGGTAATCAGGATAAATTTTACAAAATGCATGAGGGAATAAACCCTGGTCGAGTTTTTTTACCGCTTCGTGCACTTCTTCTTTTTGAGCAGATACCCCTCTTTTTGAATATAAAGACATTTGAATTGTTTCGTTTGCGGTTATGATTGAAGCCGCAATTTACAAATCAATTATACATTAACCATTATCCTTTATCAATTATACATTGTCCGTTATTAATTATCATTTAGATTTGCAGCCTGTTTTATATGAAGGTTTACAATAACATCTATTTACTGCCTGTATTTAAAAATGCCGTTTTAACCATCGGCACTTTTGATGGTGTGCACCAGGGGCATCAGCAAATTATTCAGCAGCTTTTAAAAGAAGCTGCGTCTATAAATGGTACTGCAGTACTCATTACTTTTTTCCCACATCCAAAGCAGGTGGTTATCAATGCTGCATCCGGGGGCTCCAAAGCACATAGCCAGCATGCCATTCAACTGTTAAATACGCCGGAAGAAAAATATGAATTACTGCATAAGCAGGGGATCGAACATATAGTAGTTGTGCCCTTTGACAAGGCCTTTTCAGAGCAATCTGCAGCATCTTATATAAAAAATTTCCTGGTAAAATTATTCCACCCACATACCATCATTATTGGTTACGATCACCGCTTTGGCAATAACAGGGAAGGCGATTATCATTTACTGGAAAAGGAAGCGGATCAATACAACTACATTGTAAAAGAAATCCCGGAGCATGTATTAAAAAATGTAACCATCAGCAGCACCAAAATAAGAACCGCACTGCTTGATGGAGATATTGATACAGCAGCAAGCTATCTTGGTTATGCTTATTTTTTTAGTGGCAAAGTAATATTGGGCAACCAACTGGGCCGCACCATTGGTTACCCCACGGCCAACCTGCTGATAGAAGATGAACAAAAGTTAGTACCCGCCAATGGGGTTTACGCTGTAGAAGTTGTTTTAAAAGGAAGAGAAAAAACTTATAAAGGAATGATGAATATTGGCCTCAGGCCCACTGTGGATGGAAGCACAAGGATGATAGAAGTAAATATTTTTGATTTTGATGAAATGATTTATGGCAGCAGCCTTAAAGTAATACTGGTAAAACATTTGAGAAGCGAAGTAAAATTTAACGGCCTCGATGAATTAAAAATACAATTGGCAAAGGATAAAGAAAACGCAAAAGCTAGTTTTTAAATGTTAGTTTAAAGTTTAAGGGTTTAAGGGTTTAACGTTTTTTCAACTTGTACTTTCATTTAGCTTTTCGTAGATTTCATATTATCCTTTGGTAGCAGCAGATTTTCAGCTTTCAGCATTTAGCTTTCCTGGTTTGAATAAAATTATCAAAACACTATAAGCCTGCCTGCCGTCATGCAGGGTTTTGACCTTTCACCTTTCACTTTTCACTTTTGACCATTGACCTTTCACCCCCTATATCATCATCTTCGCCACCATCTCCCTCATCAATAAAGCTCCGGAAGTACCACTATCTCCCACCCCTACACTTTTTAAATTATAGTGATGTAATAACAGCAATAATTTCTCCACCCCCGGGTAACCATAATTTTTAATCATTAGTTTACCTTGTTGCAGGGCACTCACATTAAAATAAAATAGTGGTTTTAATGTATTATCGTTCATATCGGGCATGCCAAATGCAGCGTAGGCTTTGCTTATAAAAGCATATAGTGCCGGCAATGCCATTTGTATAGGTACCGCTTTAGGATTGCTTTCAAAATACTGAATGATCTTTAATGCCTTTAGCAGGTCTTTTTTAGCAATGGCATCCTGCAATTCAAAAACATTGTATTCTTTACTGATGCCAATGTATTTTTCAATATCATCTTCTTCAATGATTTTTTTACCGGCAAGATTAAGCGAAAGTTTATCTATTTCATTAGCGATACGGCTCAAATCATTTCCAATATGTTCTTCCAGCAATGCAATACATTTTGGCTGAATAGCGTATCCCTTTGACTTTACAAGTTCTCCTATCCATTCCTGGATCTTATATTCCCGGATTTTTTCTGAATTAAAAACTTCCGCATTAGAAGTAATCGTTTTATTCAATTTGGTGCGTTTATCAAGGGCTTTACCTTTATAGGCTACCACAAATATGGTAGAATCCAAAGGAGACGAAATATAGGAGTCCAGCTTTTCAATTTCCTTCATGTGCTGCGCCTCTTTAAGAATAACCACCTGTTTTTCGGCAAACATCGGGTATCGCTTACAGGCATTGATCACAGCAGTCCAATCTGCATCTTTGCCATAAAATACTGTTAAGTTAAAACCTGCTTCCGCTTCAGGCAACATTTCATGCTCTGCAAAATTGATCAGCATATCAATATAATATTCTTCCTCGCCCTGCAACCAATAAACAGGTTTGTATTTTTTTTGTTTCCAACTGGTTAAAATTTTTTCTGCACTCATAGTATAGTGATTATCTTCATAATGGACATCTTTTAGCGACTTTTAAAGGTTCTAAATTGACTTTTATTTTTATTTGGCACAGTTTTGGAAAATATGTTCAGGAATCTAATGATTCAATAAAATACTTTATAATAAGTACATTTTTTTATTGCCGCAATTTAATACTAAAAACAATTTTTAATACATAAAAATCTATAATCATGGCATTTGAAAATTTCCCACAAGCAGAAAAACAGGAACAGGAAGGCGTTACAAAATCAACAACTTCCAAAAACAATTTACGCACCATTTTAACCGGCGTATTAGTGGTAGCTCTTTTAGGTACCTGGGGCTACATCATTTATGATAAAAACAATACCAAGGAAACATTAACTCAAAAGGAAACCCTGATTGCAAGCACTTCTACCCAGCGGGATGAGCTTCAAAAAGAATTAGAAGATGCTGCAATGAGATATGATATGCTTAAATCTTCTAATTCAAAATTAGATAGCACAATTACATCTAAAGACAGGGATATTCAAGAAAAAAGAACACGAATTCAAACCTTACTGAATAAAGTGAATGCCACTGCATCAGAATTGGGTGAGGCCAAAAGACTGATTGCATCCTTAAATGGTGATTTAGTAAGCTACCAAACTCAAATTGAAGTTTTACAGGGAGAAAAAATTCAACTTACTCAGGAAAAACAATATGTAACACAGGAAAGGGATAGGGTAAGGAAAGATTATGACTCTGCAACTGTAGTTATTAAAGAAAAAGAAGACATGTTGAATGTAGGATCTACATTGCTTGCTTCTAACTTTAGCATCACTGGTATTAACGAAAAAGGTGCCAAAGAAAAAACTACCAGCACCGCCAAAAGGGTTGATAAATTAAGAATCAGTTTTGATCTTAACGAAAATATGATTGCTAAGTCTGGTACAAAAGAAATATTTGTTTGCATTACAGCTCCGGATGGCACACCTGTAGCTGTAGAGGCTTTGGGTTCCGGCACATTTAGTACAAGAGACGGACAGCAGAAATTTTTTACTCAAAAACTGGATGTAGATTATACTCAAAACAAAAAACAAACCGTATCATTCGACTGGAAACAAAATACTAATTTTAGCACAGGCAATTATAAAATTGAAGTTTTTAACAACGGTTTTAAAGTAGGCGAAGCAAGCAGGCCCCTAAAAAAAGGTGGATTGTTTAGCTAAATCAAATAATCGCTCTTTAATCAACCATTAGAAATATCCGCAAAAAAACCAACCATCTTAGCTGAATCATAAAAATTGATTCCCGTCTATAAATTCCAACATTAATAAAACGATCATCCGCCAGTCTCGTAAGAGGCTGGTTTTTTTTTGTATAAAATCATTGTTGTCCGACTAAATGCCAAAACGCTTATCAAGCCTGCTTAACCTCCCCCTCCTCCTCCTGATAAAATCCTATCGTGTGGAGGATACATCTTCGATGTGAAAAAATTGGAACACTGGTAACACGGACCTGCCGGGCAGGCAGGTTTGACCGATGAACACAGATTTTTTTCTGCCCTATCTGCCGACAGGTAAAATTGTAGAAAATTAGGAACGTTTTGGTGATCCAATATCCTGCGAAGCAGGGTTATACTGTGTTTATACAATTTAAAAAGCTGATTCATGGGTTAGTAAATAGTTTAAACAAATATAAAATCATATAAATCCACCCCACTTGTCTACCGTAATGCAGATCCGTGTCATCCTTGTTCCTTTTGTATTTTTGTCCACACGGTAGGATAAAATCGCTACACGCTCTCTCTACCGAAATCATAGGGAGAGAGAGCCAGCCCCCTCAACCAGAAGCACTTGAACGATTTGGTAGAGTTTTAGTCGGACAATAGTGATTAAAAAAAGAAAAAGAAACTAAAACAACATCGGTTTGATTTGGCATTAAAGGGAATAAGATGTCTTGAAAATTTTACGATACTGTCATATTAAAAAGCCGCATCAAAAATTGATGCGGCTTCATTTATATATGTTTCAAATTAATTTGCCTTTGCAAGATTGGCCTGAACTATCATACTGTTAACAACCTGCACCGTTTTATCAATAAAGATATCTTCGCTCCTTACTTTTAACCACGCCTTGCTTCTATCAGTTTTATCTTTAGTAGTATCTGAAATATTATCTGCAGACAGGTATTTCATATCTATTGTTTTTGGCAATTTATATGCTTCTTCCATCTGCTTGTATACATTCTTTAATTCTTTTTGATTTGCTTTAAACTGTTGAATATTTAAAGAAAATTTGCGGTCGTTATTCTTTTCCAGCCAGGCTACATTTGTTTTAATTTTTCCAAAAGCAGTATTAGTTGTTACTGCAGCATTGGCATTTTTAATGATAGCATCAGTACTGTAAGTGCTTACCCATGGTGAGTAGACGGCCTGGTTTATTTTATCCCATTGCAGTGCATCAGGATTATCTTTTTCACGAAATTTTAAATGCTCCAGCCTGTCGGGCAATATAACGTCGGGCACCACACCCTTTAACTGGGTAGCACCACCATTAATGCGATAAAATTTTTGCAGGGTAAGTTTTACAGTTCCAAGGTCATCGGCTTTGCCGTTTCCAAAAAGACTGTTTTCGCTTTGCGGGTTTAAAGGAATATTACGCTGCACTGTACCTTTGCCATATGTAGAGGTACTGCCTAAAATAATCCCTCTTTTATAATCCTGTATTGCGGCTGCAAATATCTCAGAAGCAGACGCACTTGTTTCATCAACCAATACCGCCAGCGGACCTGAATACATTACTTCCTTATCATTGTCGGGCAGCACTTTTGCTTTATCGCCACGGCCTTTTACCTGGCATATGGGGCCATCTTCTATAAACAAGCCAACCATTTGCACCACATCATATAAAGAGCCACCGCCATTTCCCCTCAGGTCCATCACTATACCTTCTACTTTTTCTGCTTTTAACTTTTCTATTTCTTTGGCCACATCATCTGCACAGCGTGCACCATTTGGATCTTCAAAGTTGGCATAAAACTCAGGCAGATAAATGTATCCTATTTTATGTTCGCCATTAATAATAGCAGATTTTACAAAAACATCATCCAGTTTTACATCATCTCTTAAAAGGCTTATTACTTTAATGCTGCCATCTATTTTACGGATGGTTAACTTAACTTCTGATCCTTTCTGTGCACCACGAATTAGTTTTACTGCATCTGTTACTGCAAATCCTGTTACATCTACCGGCTCTTCTTTTCCCTGTGCCACTTTTAAAATTTCGTCTTTTTCTTTTAACTCACCACTCTTCCATGCAGGACCACCACTTACAAGGCTAAGAATTTTTATCTTTCCATCCTCTTCTATCAGTTGTGCACCAATTCCAAAAAAACTACCTCTCATACCTTCATTAAAGGTTCTTAAATCAATTGGAGGAAAATAGGTAGTATGAGGATCCATTGTAGTAGTTATGGCATTTACAAAAGTGCTGAAATTTTCGTCGTTGGTTTCCCTGTTCTTTTTGGTAGCCATGTAGCGGTTTATCTGTTTAGTCACTTGTTCTCTCGCTTCTCTTTCCAGCGTGCTGTCGGCCTTTATTTTAAAGTCTTTCTTTTCTTTATTTTTTTCCCTGTCATCCTGCATACCCACAAAACGATCTAATACAGCATACTTTACACTTTTTCTCAATACGTCATACCGCTCTTTTTCCGTAACAGGAAAAGAACGCTTTTTAGCATCCATTTCTACATCTTCATTTACCGTAAAATCAAATGGTTTAGCTAATATTTCATTATATAGTGCGGTAACCTCTGATAAACGTTTTAGATAAACAGTATTTACCTCAAAAAAAGATTCAATAGGAGCACCATGAATTTCATCATCTACTGATAATTCATACTTTTTAAACCCATCGATATCAGACTGCAATAGAATATTTTTATCTCCATCCAGCTCTTCAATAAACTTATAGAAAACTTCTTTACTAAAAGCATCATCAATCTTTTTAGGGCTATAGTGGCCCTCTTCCAGGAGTATCCCTACATTACGCAGAATTTTAGCATATCTGTTTTTTGGATTATCATCCCCATCGTTTTTGCCCTGAGATTGAAAGGCAATGAAAAAACTGGCAGCGGTAAGCACCAGTATTACCGGTATGAATTTTTTACTCATAATAAAATTTGCAATTTTTTGCATGTTGTAAAAATAACGTAAAAAGCATGTGTATGTTTACAAGGAACGAAGCTTTGCGACTAATATTTTGTTAAACAGGTTTTGCGGGCCGGCAATTTGATAAGTGGCAACAAAGCATAAAAAAAATCTCCCCCGCTGTGGAGAAGATTTTTAAGCGGGTAATCGAGGGGGCTCGAACCCCCGACCCTCAGAATCACAATCTGATGCTCTAACCAACTGAGCTACGACTACCGTTTTTTATTATTGGACGGCAAAAATAGAGAAAAACTTCTCTCTCACAAAATTAGCTTTGACTATTCTAATAGTTTTTTTACTACATTTGACACCCAACTCAATAAAATGGCTGCTTACCACTCTTACCTTATGATTCTTGTAGCTACTGCTGGCGGCTGGCTGATGGCTGTTTTATTTTTAAACCTTTTATTTAAACCTTACTATCCAATTAAGTTAATGGGATTTTCCGTTTCCGGTATTTTACCTGCATTACAACCAGGCCTTGCAAAAGATATTGCTGCAGCTATAGTTAAAAATTATTTGTCTAAAAGTGAAATAGCAGATAAACTCAGCAATCCTGCCCTTATGCATCAAATAAGGCCGGAAATTGAAAACCATGTTGACAAATTCTTACAGGAAAAACTTCCGGAAGCATTTCCTTTACTCTCAAAGTTTATGGGAGATAAAACGCTTTTAAAGTTTAAGGAAGCTTTTTTATCTGAAGTAGAGCTGATTTTTCCTGTTATGCTTAAGAGTTACAGCCAAAAGTTGATAAGTGAATGGAAGCCGCAACAACAGATTGAAGAAAAATTAAATGCAATGTCTATACCTCTATTAAAAGAGTTGATTGAAAAACATGCATCCAGGCAATTGAAATTGTTTAAGCTATCAGGCGCTTTAGCAGGTGCCATTTTGGGAATTATTCAGTGTTTATTATTACTTATTATACCGTCTTAATATATAATTTATTTTAACGTCCTTAAAAAATGGCTGCTCAAATCTTTAATACTAAATTTTAGCATATCTTGAATTTCGATTATTTATAATTACCAAAAATAATGACCCGACTATTTATCCTGCTTATTACCCTTTTAATGCATTTTGCCAACCTTTCTGCACAAACAGGAGCACCGGGCAACAGGCCAGTTGCCGGGCAAATGAATATTGGTAATATGTATGGTAAGATTATTGGCCTCAATTCTCAAAAGCCTGTTGAGGGTGCTTCTATCCAATTTTTACAAAACCGGCTGGATACAAATACCAAAAAGAAAAAAGATATAATACTTGCCACTATTATCACTACTAAAAAGGGAGAATTTAATATTGAGGGCCTGCCTGTTAACGGCACATTTAAATTACAGGTTTCTGCCATAGGTTATTATTCATATGAGGTTAAAGTATCTTTTGATATAAATTCAAAACCTGGTGACGCTTTTAATGCTGCAGTTAAAGACCTGGGCAATATTAAATTAAAAGAAAATGAAAAAGAACTGGAGAACGTAACCGTTATTGCCAATAAACCTTTGCTGGAAATGTACCTGGATAAAAAAGTGTATAATGTAGAAAAAGACATTAGCACTACTGGCGGAACAGCCGTGGACGTTATGAAAAATATACCCTCGGTAAATGTGGACATAGATGGAAATGTAACTATGCGAAATGCAAGCCCACAGATTTTTATTGATGGCAGGCCCAGTGCCCTGTCACTGGATCAGATACCGGCAGATCAAATAGCCAGTGTGGAAATCATCACCAATCCTTCTGCAAAATACGATGCCAGTGGTGGAGGCTCGGGAATTTTAAATATCATTTTAAAGAAAAACAGGAAGGCTGGTTATAATGGCAACCTGAGAACAAATATAGATAGCCGTGGCCGCCCCGGCTTTGGTGGAGATATTAATATCAAACAAAATAAAATTAATTTTTTTGGCGCAGGCATGTTTGCTTCCAGAAAAAATATCAGTACCGTAAGCAGCAACAGAATAGATTTTTTAGGGGCCGACACTGCCAAAATTTTACAAAAAAACAACCCTGTCAATAAAGGATATTTTGCATTTGGCAGGGCCGGTCTTGATTTTTTTATAGATAACAGAAACACGCTTACGCTTAGCGCAAATATGGTAAGGGGTAAATTTGATGTAACTGATTTACTCAATATTTACAGGGATACCATCCGCAACTTTACTACCATTTCTGAATCTGCTATCCGGAGCCTGTATGCCGATATCTCATTTAAAAACACCGGCTTCAGGGCTGGCTTTAAACATAATTTTGCACGTGAAGGAAGAGAGTTAACAGCAGATGCCAACTTTAACGAAAGCAACAATACCAATACATCTGACTACAGTAGTAGGTTTTATGATGCCAACGGAAATCCTAAACCCTTTGCAGGTGCTGAGCGGGCTACGGGTGGAGGCAATACCAGGTTTTACACGGTGCAAACTGATTATGTAAATCCATTGAGCAAAACCCAAAAAATAGAAACAGGATTAAGGATTGCTGCAAGAGATTATAATAGCTGGAACGATAATTATATTCAAAATCCTGTTACCAAACAATACATCCTTATCCCTGATATTGGAGTTCAATACAAATTTAATGATGTGGTGTATGCGGCCTACAGCACCTATTCCCAACAAATAAAAAACTTTAGTTACCAGTTAGGCCTACGAGTGGAAAGCAGTAATTATCAGGGTAACCTGATTAGCAAAAACCAGGAGTTTTCCAACGAATTTCCATTAAGCATTTTCCCTTCTGTTTTTTTATCTCAAAAAATAAATCAACAGCAGGATATACAGGTAAACTATTCCAGGAAAATTAACCGACCTAGTTTTTTTCAAATACTTCCTTTTGTAGATTTTTCTGATTCGCTAAACCTTAGTGTAGGCAATCCTGATTTATTGCCGGAGTTTACCAACCTGGCAGAAATTTCCTATTCCAATCAATATAAACCGGGCCATTCTTTTTTGGCCAGTTTGTATGGAAAAAATACCAGCAACCTCATTACCCGTTATCAATATAAAGCTCCCAATACAGACCCAACCAAACCAGATAGTGTGATTTATAATTCTTATGCCAATGCAAGCCGTAGTTATACAATCGGGCTGGAACTGACTGGTAAAAACAAGCTCACTAAATGGTGGGAAATCACATCCAACCTAAACTTTTTTGATGTAACGCTGGAGGCTAAAAACATTTCAGGAGTTTCAAACAGCAGTCGCTTTAGCTGGTTTGCAAAACTGAACAACAGTTTTAGTCTTCCCAAAAATTACAGTATACAATTAACAGGCGATTACCAGGCCAGTACGATCTTACCCGTAAACAGCGGCCGTGGCAGCGGGGGCGGTATGTATGGGGGTGGCATGTTTGGACAAACCCAAAATATTGCCCAGGGATACATCCTTCCTGTTTATGGTGTTGATATTTCCTTTAAAAAAGATTTTCTTAAAAACAAAGCAGCATCTCTAACGCTGCAGATCAATGATATCTTTCGCAGCAGAACTTACGAAACACATGCTGAAACCGTCTACTTTATCCAGGACAATTACCGACAGAGAGACCCACAGGTGGTACGTTTAAATTTTAGCTGGAGGTTTGGAAAATTTGATGTGGCTTTGTTTAAGCGTAAAAATATGAAAGGAGAAACGGATAGTATGCAGGGAATGGGGCAGTAAGGATCGCAAAACTATTGAGTTATTTATCTATTCGCTTTGTAGCATAATGGCTTTGGTATAAAAGGCGAAAATTTTTTTATAAAATAAAGTAGTTGAAATACAATTAAGCAATTATTGAACATGAAGGTTTTAAGAAATGAAACCTTAGACATATTTAAAGAATGTCAAAGATTTTCTTACTCTTTTTGCATCCCCTTTTTTAATCGCCTTTAAGAGTTCGTATCCAAATATTTTAGCTTTTTTCCAAAATGACAAGCTCTCTTTACAATAGAGCAAATAATTAAAAGTAAGGTCATGGTTAAAAATATCATCTCCATTTAAAGAACTAAATCCACCATCAGCATAGTAAGCGATTATAGTATTAATATATCTTTTTTTTATCTTGCCGGATAACATCCACTTCAAATTGTGATCCCAATCTGCCTGTGCTGTATATTTTAAATTAAAATCTCCTGTCTTTTCAAATATTTCTTTTCTGAAAAAAATTGCCTGGTGACTGATATTTTGAATAAGAATTTTTGAATAATTAAATTCTCCATCATATATGCCATTAAATCGCTCACTCCATACATTCCCGTACACTATTTCTACGTCAGGTAATCTTTGAATTTGATCAAAAACATTTAGCAAAACGTTGCTGTTATAAAACTTGTCATCTGCTCCCATAAAATAAAGCCATGACGATTTTGATAAACTAATGCCTTTATTCATTGCATCATAAATACCTTTATCCTTTTCTGTAACTAATTTAATTGAATCATATTGAGCAATGTAGGATTTTACTATATGTACGGTTGTATCAGTAGAGTTTCCATCCATTATTAACAGTTCAAAATTTTCAAACTGCTGATTCATTACACTTTCAATACAGGCTGCTATGGTAGCAGAAGCGTTATAAGTAGGAACGATTATGGTAAAAAATGGAGTATGCATGTATTAAATAAACCAAAATTTTCTATCAACCATAATGGCATTAAGGTTTGTATTGGCATATTCATAATATCCTTTGGA
>JBBRFX010000109.1:0-13771 GCA_038241275.1 Chitinophagales bacterium | reverse complement strand
GACAAATATGCTCCTGCATTACAAATTTTTAAAAAAGTATGCATTTTTATAAGCTCACTTATCTTCGAAAACGGTACGAATAAATATTGCTTGTTTAAAGGTTGACAGTAAATAAACGGCCACTGTTGCATGCGATAATATATTTTTTTATTACATCCTCTCCGGCACATCAATCCCCAACAAACTCATTCCTTTTTTCAACACATTGGAAGTCATCATGGCCAGTTGCAGACGCAGTTGTTTTTTCTCCTCTGTTTCGGCATTGGCAATAGAATGCACGGTGTAAAAAGAATTAAAAGTCTTTGCCAGGTTAAACACATAAATAGCAATGGCAGAAGGATTGAGTTCGGTTGCAGCCTGAGTAAGTATAGTACTGAACTGCTCGAGCGCTACCACAATTTCTTTTTCAAGTTTTAACAGTGGCGCCGAAGCATATTCTTTTGTATCAACTGTTTCTTTGCGAAGTATGCTTTTTATTCTTGCATAAGTGTATTGAACAAATGGCCCTGTAAATCCGTGGAAGTCTATAGACTCCTCAGGATTGAAAATCATTTTCTTTTTAGGATCAACCCTCAGCAAATAAAACTTCATGGCGCCCAGGCCAATGATATTGTACAATTCATCCAGTTCGGCAGGGGTAAAATCTTTTACCTTTCCCAATTCTTCTGTGTGCCTGCGGGAAGTGGCAATCATTTCATCCACCAGGTCGTCTGCATCTACCACGGTGCCCTCCCTGCTTTTCATTTTACCGCCGGGCAGTTCCACCATCCCGTAACTCAGGTGGTAAATATTTTCAGCATTCGGTAATTGTAGTTTTTCTGCAATCAACTTCAGCACTTTCATGTGATAGTTCTGCTCATCGCCAATTACATAAATGCTTTGGTCAATGCCATACTCCTGGTACTTTTGTTGAGCCAGGCCAATATCCTGTGTTATGTAAACAGAAGTGCCGTCTTTACGCTGCACAATTTTTCTATCCAAACCATCTGCAGTAAGATCTATCCACACACTATTGTCTGCTTCCTGTTCAAAAACGCCTTTGGCCAAACCTTCTTCTACTGTTTTTTTGCCCAACAAATAAGTATTGCTTTCAAAATAGGTTTTGCCAAAGTCGCTGCCTATTTTTTTATAAGTCACATCAAAGCCCGCATATACCCAACTGTTCATTTTTTTCCAAAGTTCCATTACTGCTGGTTTGCCGGCTTCCCAGTCAAACAACATCTGCTGTGCTTCTTTCATAATGGGTGCTTCTTTCTCAGCCAGTTCTTTTGTGTTACCGGCATCTATCATTTCCTGCACCTGCTTTTTGTATTCATCATTAAACTTCACATAGTAATCACCTACAAAATGATCGCCTTTTGTGTGGGTACTTTCCGGCGTAGCACCGTTGCCAAACTTTTGCCATGCTATCATACTCTTACAAATATGAATACCACGGTCGTTTACGATGCAGCTTTTAAAAACTTCATTGCCATTGGCTTTAAGAATTTCGGCCACACTCCAGCCGAGAAAGTTGTTTCTGAGATGCCCCAGGTGCAGGGGTTTATTGGTATTGGGAGAAGAATATTCTACCATTACTTTTTTGCCATTGGCCGGCAGTGTGCCGAAATGTTCATTTGAATAATTATCCTTTATTACCTGCTGCCAGAATTGATCTGCCACATTCAGGTTTAAAAAACCTTTGATAATATTGAAACCGGTGAACAATGCCGGATGATTTTTTAAGAGAGCATTCCCCAGTTCTTCTCCCAGCATTGCGGGATTTTTCCCTGTCTTTTTCAACAGAGAAAACAATACTACGGTGTAATCTCCTTCAAATTCTTCTTTGGTCTGGTTTACCTGGAAGTCTGCTGCGGTACATGATACCTGGTATAGATCTGACAGGCTTTTGATAACAGCCTGCTGTAATTCCTGTGCTATTGACATGCTGCAAAACTAATTAAATAAAAAAACAAAAATCTTTTCTCCCTGATTGGAGTTCAATATAATATCCCCGAAGCATAAGTGGATTTAACCGGTATATAATGTGGCTTATCCATCTTTCCATTACCCGTTATCAATTATTTACTTACTTTTGCGCCCATTTTTATAAATTATGATTAGTGTAAATAATGTAACCCTTGCTTATGGCAAAAGGGTGTTGTTTGATGAAGTAAACATCAGTTTCACAAAAGGAAACTGTTATGGTGTGATTGGTGCCAATGGCGCCGGTAAATCAACCTTTCTTAAAATTATAAGTGGAGAAATTGAGCCAAACAAAGGAACCCTAAGCATTACTCCCGGCGAAAGGATGGCTGTATTAAATCAAAACCAGTTTGCTTTTGATGAAGAAACTGTACTAAATACGGTGATGATGGGCCACAAAAAAATGTGGGAAGTAATGCATGAAAGGGATGCCATTTACAGCAAAGAAGATTTTACAGAAGCAGATGGACATAAAGCAGGCGAACTGGAACATGAGTTTGGCGAAATGGGCGGTTACACAGCAGAAAGTGATGCCGCTACCTTTTTAAGCGAACTGGGCGTAAAAGATGAATTGCACCAACTGCTGATGAAAGATATTGGAGCCAACCTTAAAGTAAGGGTTTTATTGGCACAGGCCCTTTTTGGCAACCCGGATATATTGTTACTTGATGAGCCCACCAATAACCTTGATGTGGAAACCATCAGTTGGCTGGAAAACTTTTTGGCCGATTACGAAAACATTGTATTGGTGGTAAGCCATGACCGTCACTTTTTAGATGCGGTATGTACGCATGTGGCCGACGTTGATAAAATGAAAATTAAAGTTTACACCGGTAACTATACTTTTTGGTACGAAAGTTCTCAGTTGGCAGCAAGGCAGGCATCTGATAAAAATAAAAAGCAGGAAGAAAAGAAAAAAGACCTGTTGGAATTTATTGCCCGCTTTAGTGCCAATGCCTCCAAAAGCAAACAGGCCACCAGTCGTAAAAAAGCATTGGATAAACTGGTGTTTGAAGATATTACTGCCAGTAACAGAAAATACCCCGGCATTATTTTTAAACAGGAAAGAGAAGCAGGTAATGATATTTTAAAAGTAGAGAACCTGTCAAAAAAGCAGGACGGCAAAACTATATTCAGCAAGCTTAATTTTGATATTCAAAAAGGACAGAAAATCGCATTTATCAGCCGGGATCCAATGGCATTGACAACTTTTTTTGAAGTGATTAATGACAGAGTTCCTGCCGATACCGGCACCTATGAATGGGGAACTACCATTACCACCGCATATTTGCCCAATGATAATAAAGAATATTTTGATGGTAACATCCTTAACCTGATGGATTGGCTTCGCCAGTTTGTACCACCTTATGTAAAAGATGTAGATGAAGATTTTTTGCGTGGGTTCCTGGGCAAAATGTTGTTTAGCGGAGATGAGATTTTGAAAAAAACTTCTGTATTAAGTGGTGGTGAAAAAGTAAGGTGCATGCTCAGCAAGATGATGATACAAAATCCGAATTTATTAATTCTGGATGAACCAACGAATCACCTTGACCTGGAAAGTATTATTGCTTTTAACGATAGCATGGTTTCATTTACCGGCACAGTGTTGTTCACCACGCATGATCACCAGTTCATGCAAACTGTGGCCAACAGGATTATAGAAATTACTCCTAAAGGAATGATAGATAAGTTGATGACTTATGATGAGTACCTGGCAGATGAAAGAGTAAAGGAACAAAGAGAGGAAATGTATAGTTAACATTTTATTGGCACGATTTTTAGAATCTGCACGTTAACCTAAATAAATTAAAAACGAAAACATGAAAAAAGTATTCTTAGCAACATTTTTATTTCTTACCATCCTTGCAGGTTCAGCAACAGCGCAAAGCAATATTGGTTCTAACGATTATCAAACTGCACTTGGTGTAAAATTTTATCCGGGAGCTGTTTCTTTAAAGCATTTTGTAACAGACAAAAATGCTCTTGAAGGAATTGCTTATTTCTGGAACCGTGGTACACGTATAACAGGATTGTACGAAATACATGGAGATATACAAAACGCCGGAGGGTTAAAATGGTATATAGGCCCCGGTGCCCATGTGGGTTTTTACAATAACAAATATTACCGTGGCGGAACTTATATTGGTTTGGATGGCGTAATAGGACTTGATTACAAGATCAGGAGTGCCCCGATAAATGTTTCAATAGACTGGCAACCATCCTTTGAGTTTGGAGATGGCGCAGGTTTTAATGGCAACTGGGGTGGTTTGGCTATCCGTTATGTATTTTAATAATATTTTTGTCTTAATAAAAAACCTGTTGGTAACAACAGGTTTTTTTATTTTAATACGATCTCAATTAGTAGTTTTGCCGGCAATTGCAAATGAAACAACTCATCACAACCAGCATCGATTTTTTTTATCCACTTTTCCGCAGGGTAATGCCGTTGCAAACTTTTAGGTATGCGGCATGTGGTGGGGCCAATGCCTTATTTGGATTAATCACTTATTTTATTGGATACCAATTTATTTTTGCAAAACGTGTTTTTGATTTGGGCTTTTTCGCCTTTGAGCCTTATAGTGCAGCACTTTTTTTGTCATCTGCCCTCACTTTTGTTATAGGTTTTATATTAAACAGGTATGTTGTGTTTACCACTTCCAACCTCAGGGGAAGGATACAGCTCTTTAGGTATTTCCTGTCTTTCTCGTTTAACCTGGTGATAAATTATGCGATGCTTAAACTCCTGGTAGAAATTTTACATTGGGATGCTTTGTTGAGCCAGGTGATTACTATTGCCTTTGTAATAGCCATCAGTTATTTTACTCAGCGTCATTTTACTTTCAGGGTAAAAAAAGATGGGATAGCAGAATTTACAGAACTGGAATAAGATTTTGAATCCAGGTTATTTTGCCCCTTTATATTCAAATGTTGAACGGAGCGTCGCTAATGAAGCTTCATCAGGGGTATTCAGCCGGTAAACAAAATCCTTTTTATGTCTGCCAACTGATTTAAATAAAACCAAGATGCACTATTTTATCCTTTCAAACTATATTCCTGCCATTTTTGCACATTTTACCCCTTGGCACAATGATTGACAATTTACCTGCATAAACAATTAATAAATAAATACATATGGGAAAGATTATAGGAATTGATTTAGGCACTACCAACAGTTGCGTAGCTGTAATGGAAGGTAACGAACCAGTAGTAATAGCAAATGACGAAGGGCGCCGTACAACTCCTTCTGTAGTTGCTTTTTTAAAAAATGGAGAACGTAAAGTGGGCGATCCTGCAAAACGTCAGGCAATCACTAATCCTCAAAACACCATCAGCAGTGTGAAGCGTTTTATGGGTCGTATGTTTAATGAAGTAACAGAAGAAACCACTCATTGGAGCTATAAAGTTGCAAAGGGTGACAATAATACGGTACGTATTGACATAGATGGCAGAATGTACACGCCGCAGGAGATTAGTGCCATGGTATTGCAGAAAATGAAAAAAACGGCTGAAGATTACCTTGGCCAGGAAGTTACAGAAGCGGTAATTACCGTGCCTGCTTACTTTAACGATGCACAACGCCAGGCAACTAAAGAAGCCGGTGAAATTGCAGGTTTAAATGTTCGCCGTATTGTAAATGAACCAACCGCTGCCGCATTGGCTTATGGTATGGACAAAAAAGGAAAAGACCAAAAGATAGCTGTGTTTGATTTAGGTGGTGGTACTTTTGATATATCAGTGTTGGAACTGGGCGATGGGGTGTTTGAAGTAAAATCTACCAATGGTGATACGCACCTTGGTGGTGATGACTTTGATAAAGTGATTATGGATTGGCTGGCAGATGAGTTTAAGGCTGATGAAGCAATTGACCTTCGTAAAGATCCAATGGCTTTGCAGCGTTTGAAAGAAGCATCAGAAAAAGCAAAAGTTGAATTGTCATCTTCTTCTGAAACAGAAATCAACCTGCCTTATGTAACAGCAGTGGATGGTGTTCCTAAACATTTAGTGAAAAAATTAACCCGTGCAAAATTTGAAGCACTGGCCGATAAATTATTTGAACGTTGCTTAAAACCATGCGAAGCTGCATTAAAAGATGCAGCCCTCAGCACTTCCCAGATTGACGAAGTTATATTGGTGGGTGGTAGCACACGTATTCCTAAAGTACAGGAAATAGTAGAAAAATTCTTTGGTAAAAAACCAAACAAAGGAGTAAATCCTGATGAGGTTGTGGCAGTAGGTGCTGCTATACAGGGTGGTGTTTTAACCGGCGAAATCAAAGATGTATTATTGCTGGATGTTACTCCGCTTGGATTGGGTATAGAAACCATGGGTGGTGTAATGACAAAGTTGATAGAAAGCAACACAACTATCCCTACCAAAAAATCTGAAACATTCAGTACTGCCAGCGATAATCAACCCGGTGTACAGATTCATGTACTGCAGGGCGAAAGACCTATGGCTTCTCAAAACAAGAGCCTGGGTATGTTTAACCTGGATGGTATTCCTCCGGCACCAAGAGGTGTTCCGCAGGTAGAAGTAATTTTTGATATAGATGCCAATGGTATCCTTCACGTAACCGCTAAGGATAAAGGAACCGGTAAAGAACAAAAAATACGCATTGAAGCAGGAAGCGGCCTTAGCCCCGAAGAAATTGAAAAAATGAAGAACGAGGCTAAAGCAAATGAAACATCGGATAAAGCAGAAAGAGAAAAAGTAGATAAGATAAACCAGGCAGATAGCTTAATATTCCAGACAGAAAAACAACTGAAAGAATATGGTGAAAAAATTCCTGCAGATAAAAAAGGCGCAATCGAAACTGGTCTTGAGCAACTAAAAGCTGCACACAAATCTCAGGACATTGCCCAGATTGATACAGCCAGCACTGCATTAAATGCAGCATGGACTGCAGCAAGCGAGGATATGTACAAGGCCACACAGGAAGGTGCAGCAGCGCCCGGAGCAGAAGAAGGTGCTAGTGCTACTCAGGAGCAAACTGCAAATGCAGGTGGTGAAAATGTAACCGATGCTGAGTTTGAAGAAGTAAAGTAAAAAGGCATTAATTAATTTAGTAATACTAACCAAATATTGCCGCCCCGATTTTTTCGGGGCGGTTTTTTAATTATTTAAACTACATACTAAATATTGTAAATCACCGTTTAACCGTTTAACTCTGAAACAATTAAACTTTAACTACATGCAACTGATGAAAAACCTCCTGGCTGTGATGGCCATAATCGTATTATTGATATCATGCTCCCGTTCTGTAACTGTTCAACAGGCAGCTAACAACCATTATAACAAATGCAGGCCTATTCGTTGATATTTTTCCAACGCTTTTTCTGAAATGATTTTTTTAGCATAAATAATTGCCGGTAAACTATTGCCTGACAATTGTTTTTGTATTAGTGTATTCCATCAATACTGTATAGTGGTACTAATTTTGCAATACAGGTAATGAATATAGCCAGCAGGCAATTTTATTATCTAAAAAAGTTTTATGAAAAAGATGCAAAACGTATTAATCGTTTTTTTGCTGATAACAGGTTTGGCAAATTGCAAACCCAAAACTCAAACAGCAGCCACTACTCCTGTTGCTGCAGCAGAACTATCCAAATCAGATATTACGAATATTACCAACAGGGAAATAGCTGGATGGGAATTTGCAAAAACAAAACAGCTTGATAAATTGAAAGAAATACTTGCAGACGACTACATAGCCTTTTTTGGAAAGATAGTAATGAGCAAGACAGAAGTGTTACAATCCTTTCAAAACAGCAATATTAATGCTTATCGTTTGTCAAATATCAGGGTAAAAAAGCTGGCAGATAATGTAGCTGTAATATATTACGAAGCATTGCAGGATGCCACCGATCCTGAAGGTGACAGATGGGTGCCACAGGTAGGAGCCTCTACAACTTATGTAAAAAGAGGTAATCAATGGTATTCCATTTTTTATCATGAAACAGCCATTACCCGTTAATCTGGGGAAATAAATACACGGCTTTAACGATATTTAAAAAAAATGCCCTGCATATGCAGGGCATTTTTTTAAATATTTTTATTGATTACATCAAATCAAGGGCAAGGGCAAGAAAGGTTACATTAAAAGGAAGAATCATAGAACAGTATCCGCCGCCTATTGCATAAACACCAAAAAAAGCAACAACAGAAAGCAAAAATAATATCCAATATAGCCCGGTACGTCTCTTAGTAGTAGTCATAACTAATTTAGTTTTTGGCAAATATAAGGCAGATGAAATTAATGACTAAAATATTTGAAATAAAAACTTTTTAAAATTATAAATAGGCTATTTGTAAATTGCGTACTCAATACACGATGATGATCATAAATTTCTATGTTGGTTTTAGGTCGCAACACGGCCAATCGATTGCTTTAAAAATTGTTCCCGTTAATAAAAATATTACTGAAAAGGCCATTGAGTTCCCCTTAAGTTATTTAAATGAATCTTATTGGCATGTAGCCATAAAAAGATCAGCGTTAGCACTTACAGATGAATTTGAGTACAGTTACATTTACAGGGATGTGAATAGGGGGGAGGAAAAAACGTTTTGTAAAAACAGTGCTCTTTCGATAAAAAAGATAGAGGCAAAAAGGCTGGATATTATAGATGAATGGAAGGAAGACAATGTGTATGCTGATGTATTTTCCAGTAAGCCTTTTACAACTGTTTTTAACCAGTTTAAAGAAAAAGTAAAAGTAACTGATACAAAAAATGCTACCCATATCTTTAAAGTAAATGCGCCGGCTTTGGCCATGGGCAAAGTAGTTTGTATTATAGGTGCCAATAAAAAACTACAGGACTGGGATACAGAAAAGCCCTTGCTGATGGAGCAAAAAAAGATGCATTGGCAATTAAAAGTAAACCTTTCTAAAGAAGCATTTCCTATTGAATATAAGTTGGGTATCTATGATCTTCGCCGACAAAAAATGGATTTTGAACCGGGCAATAACAGGGTGCTTCCGGTTTCATCAGATAAAGATACCCTTACCATTCTGCATCATACTATCGATACAGCAAACAACCGCTGGAAAGGGGCAGGGGTAAACATACCGGTATCTGCTTTAAAATCTGAGCATAGCTGGGGCGTAGGAGATTTTACAGACCTTAACCTGCTAACAGATATCTCTAAAGCAACCGGTATAAGGCTGATACAATTGCTTCCAATAAACGATACTACTGCTACCCATACCAATAAAGATTCTTATCCTTACTCTGCCGTGTCTGCTTTTGCTTTGCATCCAATTTTTTTGAATGTGCAAAAACTGGCAACGGCATTATCTGTAAATTTTACAGAAGAAATGCTGGAGCAGGTAAAGGAATTAAATGCCAAAGATTCTCTGCATTACCAGGATGTGCTGGCCATCAAGAGTGAGGCCATCAGGTTATTATATCAAAAAGATAAAGATTCTTTTAAAGATGATTTTGATTGGTTTACCTTTTTTGATCTCAACAGGCATTGGCTGGTTCCTTATGCTGCTTATTGCTACCTGAGAGATAAAAATAACACAGCAGATTACAATACCTGGGGCGAGTATGAATCCTTCCGGGAAGATGCTGTACAGGAATTGGTAAGTCCGGAAAATGATTTTTATGACGAAATAGCCATTCACTATTTCACCCAATATCACTTGCATTTGCAATTAAAAGATGCAGTGGATTATGCACACAAATCGGGTATCATCATCAAGGGCGATCTGCCAATAGGTGTGGGCAGGCATAGTGCTGATGCATGGATGTACCGATCGCTTTTTCATATGGACATGCAGGCTGGCGCACCGCCGGATGCATTTGCCACCAAGGGGCAGAACTGGAGTTTCCCTACTTACAACTGGGATAAAATGGCAGCCGATGATTATGCATGGTGGCGCCAGCGTATGGAGCACATGAGCAATTATTTTGATGCCATTCGCATAGATCATGTACTGGGTTTCTTTCGTATCTGGAGTATTCCTTTGCATGCTATAGAAGGCATCCTGGGAAAATTTTTTCCGGCATGGCCGCTTAGTCATGATGAATTTACAAATACCGGTATACACTTTAATGAAGAGCGTTTTTGCAATCCATATATAACAGAACAATTGCTGAACAATTGGTTTGGAGAAAATGCTGGTCTTGTAAAAGAAACTTTTTTAAACAACTACCGTTTTAAAGAAGACTTAAATTCTCAAAGAAAAATTGCAGCTTACTTTAAAAATAATCCGGAGCATGATTTCCTGCAACAGGGATTGTTTGATTTATTAAGCAATATCATCTGCATCAGGGACGAAGAGCGCCCTTATAATTATCACTTCCGCATAGGTATGCATGCTACCGATTCTTACAAGGCTTTACCTTATAATGAACAACAGGCGCTTAACCGTTTGTTTGACGAATACTTTTTTAACAAACAAAATGCTTTGTGGAAGGAAGGTGGTATTAAGAAACTGGCAGCATTAAAGCGCAGCACCAATATGCTCATTTGTGCTGAAGACCTTGGTATGGTACCGGAAATGGTAGAAGGCGTATTAGCCAATATGCAAATGCTTGCACTGGAAGTACAACGCATGCCCAAGAAAATTAATGAGCAATTTTCTAATCCTTATAACGCTCCCTACCTGAGTGTAGTTACTCCTTCTACACACGATATGGCCACCATTAGAGAATGGTGGGAAGAAGATAAAGAAAAGATCCAGCAGTTTTACAACCAGCAGTTGGGCCATTATGGCGAGGCTCCTTTTTATGCAGAACCATGGGTATGCAGGGATGTGCTTCATCAGCACCTTAATTCGCAGGCGATGTGGGCTGTATTTTTAATGCAGGACCTGCTTGCTATGGACGAACGGCTCAGGATAGAAAATCCAAAAGAAGAGCGGATCAATAATCCTGCAAATCCCGATCATTACTGGAACTACCGCATGCATATCAATCTGGAACATTTGCTGGAAGAGGCAGGATTTATTGTAACACTTAAAACCATGATACAGGATAGCGGAAGATAATTTTTCACTCGGTTTTCAGCAGATCATCAAAATATTTTTACACTTTAAATCAAGTTCCCCTTCGGCGGACAGGGCCATGAAAGTTTCCTACAAAACATATAACCTGCCTTTCAGGCACCCTTTTACTATTTCCAAAGGCACCAAAACACATCAGCCTACGCTGGTAGTGGAGTTGGATCACTTTGGCATAAAAGGTTATGGAGAAGCACCTGCCATCAGTTATTATAATATTCCGATAGAAAAAATGATAGCCGACCTTGAAGAAAAAAGAGGTTTCCTGGAAAAATTCACTTTTACCGATCCGGAACGTTACTGGCATTACCTACATCATTTATTTCCAAAAAATTCTTTTTTGGTGTGTGCGTTGGATATGGCAGGCTGGGATATTTTTGGCAAACTAAAAAGAAAACAATTACACGAACTCTGGGGCTTGGATATTTCCAAAGCGCCCATCACCGATTTTACCATTGGTATTGATACTATTGAAACCATGGTTCTAAAAATGAAAGAAAAACCATGGCCCATTTATAAAATTAAAGTGGGTACAGAAAACGATATCGAAACGGTAACAGCATTACGTAAACATACCGATGCTGTTTTTAGAGTAGACGCTAATGCAGGCTGGACGCTGGAACAGGCACTTCTTAAAATTCCCTTACTACAGGAGCTAGGCGTTGAATTGGTAGAACAGCCGCTTGCTAAAGACGATTGGGATGGCATGAAAGTATTGTATGAAAAATCAGCTTTGCCATTAATAGCTGATGAAGCCTGTGTATTTGAGGCAGACGTAAAAAAATGCCAGTTTCATTTTCATGGTATTAATATTAAATTGACCAAAAGCAGCGGTTTAACGCCTGCACGCAACATGATAAAAGAAGCGAAAAAACTGGACATGAAGGTAATGGTAGGTTGTATGAATGAAAGCTCGATAGGCACAGCAGCTATTGCACAACTGGCTCCTATGCTGGATTATGTAGATATGGATGGCCCGCTGTTGTTGGCAGAGGATATTGCAAGCGGTGTATCTTTTGATTTTGGCAAAATCATTTACAACAAGGGATATGGTTTAGGGATTGAATTTCCGGGTTTTTAAATTATTAACAGTAATTGATCATTTATTCAAAAAAAGATTTGGCAGCAAAAATATTCATGCCTTACTTTGCATAACAAATGAAACAAATCAACAACATACATCATCATCATACTTTACCTCAGGGTAAGCTGTGTTGATTTGTGTGTATATCACATATTTTAATAAAAGGCTTACAGAAATGTAAGCCTTTTTCTTTTTAATCAAATCAGGGAACAAAATAGTAAAGCTATATAAATGAACTTTCAGATAAGCTTGCTGTTCTTTGTAATAAAAAAATGATTTATGCTAAAAATAGCTATTCAAAAATCGGGAAGGCTCTATGAAGAATCTGTGAAGTTGCTCAAGGAATGTGGCATTCAACTAAACAACGGCAACAAGCAATTGAAAACAACGGCAGAGAATTTCCCCCTGGAAGTTTTCTTTTTAAGGGACGATGATATACCGCAATATGTTTATGACAGTGTAGCAGATATTGGCATTGTGGGAGAAAATGTGTTGCTGGAAAAAAACAAAGAGATTGACCTCATTTACAAGCTCGGGTTTGGTAAATGCCGTTTAAGCATTGCCGTTCCCAATGCCATGAAATATGAAAGTTTGAAAGATATTGATGGGCTTAAAATTGCCACCACTTATTCTTATCTCACACAGCAATTTTTAAAAAAGAAAGGCGTAAATGCAGAGATACATGAGATTAGTGGTTCTGTAGAAATAGCCCCGGGTATTGGCCTGGCAGATGCCATCTGCGACCTGGTGAGCAGCGGCAGTACTTTATTTACCAATAATCTTAAAGAAGTAGAAGTAATTCTGAGATCAGAAGCTGTATTAATAGGCGATAAAAAAATGGATGATGAAAAGAAGCTGATTCTAAAAAAATTGCTCATGCGCATCAATGCAGTAAAAACTGCAAAAAATAATAAATATATTTTGTTGAATGCACCCAATCATCAGTTGGAAAATATTGTAGCAGTGTTGCCGGGCAGTAAAAGCCCCACCATTGTTCCGTTGGCAGAAGAAGGCTGGAGCAGTGTACAAAGCGTGGTAAACGAAAATGATTTTTGGGAAGTAATTGAAAAATTAAAAGAACTGGAAGCAGAAGGTATATTGGTAGTGCCAATAGAAAAAATGATTGTTTAAACTCAGCCCGGCAGGGCATTGAATAATAAATTATGGAAAGTGTTTTTGTTAACCCCGGTAAAGAACAATGGATTGCATTATGCAAAAGGCCTGCTTTTGATTATGCTGCATTGGAAGGGATTGTGTTGCCTGTTTTGGCAGATGTAAAAGCAAATGGAGATGAGGCAGTAAAAAAATATGCAGCACAATTTGATAAAGTTGTTTTAACAGAACTCCTGGTATCGGAAGCAGCAATAAATGAAGCAGCATCCTTAGTACACGATGATTTAAAAAAAGCAATTCAACTGGCTAAAAATAATATCCAGCTTTTTCATGAATCGCAAAAAGAAGTCATTCAAAAAATCAGTACTACAGATGGAGTGATTTGCTGGAGAAAATCGGTGGCTATTCAAAACGTAGGATTATATATTCCCGGTGGCACGGCGCCATTATTTTCTACATTGCTCATGTTAGGTATTCCTGCACAGATAGCGGGTTGCAACAATATTACCATGTGCACTCCAAGCAACAGCGATGGACAGGTGAACCCGGTAATATTATACACCGCACAACTGCTGGGTATTAAAAATATTTTTAAAATT
>JBBRFX010000108.1:0-13940 GCA_038241275.1 Chitinophagales bacterium | reverse complement strand
AATTTAAATGCCTGTTTCTCTCAATATTTTTCCGAGGCTGGCTTCTTTAAGTTTTTTAGTAGAAAATATTCCATTACCAATTTCTATATCGGGAGATGATACGGATGCATCATGGTTTGCTATAAGGGCATCAATAATTTGTTCGGTAATATCAGGATAGTTAATAGAGAGGACTGAATGAGACAGGGTCCATTCCTTTATCTTTTCAAGATGTTTTAATTTTAAGCTTTTAATAACCGGCACTCCCATTTGCTGCAGTGCGGCTGCATTGCATTGCTGCTCGTATTGGCCTTTCATGGGAATCACCATCAATTTCTTATTTAAAAAAAGTGCTTCGGCCGGGGTTTCAAAACCCGCACCACAAAGGATACCGGTGCAGTTGATAAAGCTTTCAATAAAGGCTTCATTGTTTACCGGCCTTATGTGTATATTTTTTTCTTTGTATGCTGTTTTTGTATGCTTGCTAAATACCTGCCATTGAATATTTTCTATTTCGCTTAATACTTTTATGATGCGGCTATCGGAATAAGCCGGCAGGTAAACAGTAAAATGTTCTTTGCATAGCGGTAATGCGTTACGTACCTGTTTTCTTATTACGGGAGTAAAAATATTTTTATCATATGCCAAAAAGTGAAAGCCATAGGCTTGTGTAACAGGAGCATAATTGTGAAGAATGGCTTTACCCAATGGATCTTTCTTTTGGGGTTTGGGACTTTTGCCATTAATAACTGCCGCCTGGTGGCTAAGGCCAATACATGGCTTGTGGTTTATTTTGCATGCCCATGCACTTACGGGTTCAAAATCATTTATTACCAGGTCGTAATCCTGTATGGGCAGGCTTTTTATTTCGGCATACAATTTTTTAAGATTGCTTTTTCGATAAGTGGCCAGTAAATCTATACCGCCTTTTTTGCCAAAAATAAAGCTAAGTCCTTTGAACTGATATTTAACCGGGTAGGGCAAATCAATATCTGCCTGTGTACCGCTAATTAGTATATCTACATCCCCTTTTTTTTGTAGTATAGGAATGATGTCCATTGCCCGGCTTAAATGGCCGTTGCCGGTTCCTTGTATGGCATAAAGTATTTTCATCAGCTTCGCATTAAGTTAAATTCCTGCAGCATATTATCAAAGAGTTTGCTATTGTCTGGTTCGTCATCTGCTGTGGTTGTTTCTTTCATAGCTGCTCTTTCTGTTTCATCAAACTTATACATGCGCCATTCTCCATTTGTGTATTCAAGCGCTGTAAGGTTTTCAATCCAGTCGCCGCTGTTAAGGTATAATATTTTACCTTTTTCAGTTGCTATTTCTTTCATTTCCGGCTGGTGAATATGCCCGCAAACCACGTAATCGTATTGATTGCTTATGCCGATATCTGCTGCCGTTTGTTCAAAATTGTTGATAAACTTAATGGCAGATTTTACACTGTTCTTTATTTTTTTAGAGAGCGATAACTTGCCCCTGTTGAATATTTTTTCGGAAATAAAATTTGCAAAACGGTTTATTAATATCAGTATGTCGTACCCAATGGCCCCAAGCTTTGCCAGCCATTTACTGTGTTGCATGGTTACGTCAAAAACGTCTCCGTGAAAAAACCAGGCTGTTTTTCCATCATCCAAATTGAGTACAACTTTGTTTACAATTTTAAAGGAACCCATTTTAAAACCTTCAAACCTGCGCAGCATTTCATCATGGTTGCCGGTAATGTACCATATTTTTGTGCCCTTGCTCATCCAGCCCATAATGTGCTTTACAATTTTCATGTGGCTTTTTGGCCAGTAACGTTTGCTAAACTGCCATATGTCTATGATGTCGCCATTTAGTATAACCGTTTTTGGCTTAATGGTTTTAAGATAGTAGAGTAGTTCTTTGGCATGGCAGCCGTAGGTTCCCAAATGAATGTCTGAAAGGACGAGTATGTCTATTTTTCTTTTTTTTATTTCGTTCATCCTGCAGATTTCAAATACTTAAATGAAGAACCCGGGAATGAAATGCGGAACAGAAATATACGAATGATAAACTCCGTGAAGAAATCAACGATCTGTTTCATTGTACATTATTTGTGTAGGGTTATAAATACCGGCATTCTGGTTTGACATGTAAAATAACTTTACCTGTACCAATAAATTGTTACCGCCATTTTATGCAAACATTAAGTAATTGTTGTACTAATGTTAAGCAGGCATCTTTTTACAATGCAAAATCATTAAGAAAATAATGTTTAATAATAGCATAACAGCTTTTTCACGGTGGGGTAATATACTTTTATTTATTTGCTGTTATAATTAAAAAATATGAAGCATTTGGAAAGTAAGTATTGGGCTTTTTATTTACAGGTAATGGGTTTGCTGCTTTTACTCAGTGCTGCCTGTTTTGCGTTAAGTGGATCTTATTCGTTTTCAATCATACAGCAGCAGCAATTTTCGCCAACCCTCCATTTTATCCTGGTAAATTTTTCTTTTTTCGGAGATTGTATTTTTGTATTTGTATTATCAGCGTGGTTGGTATTATCACAAAAAGGTAATGCAGGAACGCAGTTATTTTTTGCCTGCCTTCTTGCCTTTGTTATTGAGCAGATTATTGAAAATACGGTTTCAACAGAACATATTACGCTTCATTTTGAAGCCCTTCAACAAATATACCAGCCGGGCGGGCCAGCAATTAAAAATACCGTTTCGCTTAACACAACTATGATGATAACCTGCGCTGCATTGTTTACAAAATATAGCAGGAGCATGCTTGTGAACACGTTTTTAATGATAGCCGTTGTGCTGATGGCCTTTAGCAGAATCTATCTTGTGCAGGAAAATTTTGGGAGCATTATACTGGCGTTGCCGGTTTCTTTTGTAGCTTTTCTTATTACAGAAGTATGGATAAAATATAAAAATCCGTTGGGGGTTTTAAACAATGCCGGCCGCTACAAACAGCACAGGGCCGGTGCTTACCATTTTCATTAATCTTTTTTTACCGGCAAAGTAAAACCAATGGTAGTGCCTACGTCTAATTTGCTGCGCACATGAACGGTTTGACCATGTGCTTCAATAATATGTTTACAGATAGACAGCCCTAATCCGCTGCCACCTTCTTTTCGGCTGCGGGCAAGATCGGTGCGATAAAATCTTTCAAAAATGCGGGGGATGTGTTCTTCGGTAATACCTACGCCTTCGTCGCTTATTTCTATTAATACATTCCGGCCATCTACATCATAAAAGCTGGCTTCAATAATATCGTTGTCATTGCTGTACTTTATGGCATTGTCTGCCAGGTTGGTAAATACCTGTCTTATTTTTTCTTTATCTGCAAAAACAGTTAGAGGAAATTCGCAGCCTTTTTTTATGATACAGCGTATATTTTTTTCTTTTGCTTTTAGGAAAAGACTTTCGTACACATCTTTTAAAAGATCCTGTATTATAAAATTGCTTTTATTTAGTTTTAACTGTCCGCTTTCCAGCCGGGATATTTCATCCAGGTCATCCAGGAGGTTTACCAGCCTGTCTACATTGCGGGAAGTGCTTTGCAGGAACTTGGTATTTACTGCCTCGTTGTGAAGAGCGCCACCGAGCAATGTATCAACATATCCCTGTATGGCAAAAATGGGTGTCTTTAGTTCATGGCTGAGGTTTTGCAGAAATTCTTTTCTAAAGGCTTCATTGCGGATGAGTATTTCTATTTCTGCCTTGCGTTGCATGGCCCAGCTTTCTACATCTTCTCTTACTTCGTCGATACTTTTTTGGGGTAATATATTTTTGTAATAAAACTCTTCTCTTTTGGTGGCCTTTGTTTGATAAATGAGTTTGTAAATGAGTTTTATTTTACGATATATAAAAGTTTGAAGGGTATATAAGATGAGTCCAAAACTTCCCAGGAAAATTACGAGAAAAAAAACGAGGGCTACCCACCATACAGGTTTAAAAGCATAAAAAACCAGCGTGATGGGTGCCGATAATGCCAGTGATGTAACCGCTGCTAATTGTTGTGGAGAAAAGTTTTTGGCTGAAAGCATTTTTTTTAAGGTTCAATAGTTCAATGGTTCAATGGTTCAATGGTTCAATGGTTCAATGGTTCAAAAGTTCAAAGTTCAAGGTTTAAGGGTTTAAGGGTTTAAGGGTTTAAAGGTTTAAAGGTTTAAAGGTTTAAGGGTTTAAGGTTTTAAGGTTTTAAGGGTTTAAGGGTTTAAGGGTTTAAGGGTTTAAGGGTTTAAGGGTTTAATGATGCTGCAAGCTAAAACATTTAAGGTAATAAATATTGCTTTGAAGGAATAGCAAAGCAGGTTGGGATTAGCTGTTAGACCATCCATTGTAAATGACGTTGAAAATTTTTATGGAACGGTTAACTGGTTGCACCCGATGGCTATGGGTTATGGGCTATTGGCTATTGGAATTCTTTATTACAGCTCAAATTTATAGCCCACCCCTTTTACGGTAGTGATACAGTCAAGACCAAGTTTTTGGCGTATTTTGCGGATATGCACATCAATGGTGCGGTCGCCCACAATTACTTCGGTACCCCATATCTGGTTCAGGATTTCGTTTCTTAAAAAAACTTTTCCTGGTTTGGAAGCAAGCAGGGCCAGCAATTCAAATTCTTTGCGGGCAAGAATGATATCTGTGCCACTGAGGGTGACCATATATTTTTCCCTGTTGATAGAAATATCACCGAGGGTAATAATACCGGTATCATCTTTTTGAAACCTGCGGAACAGGGAATTTACTTTGCTCAATAATACTTTCGGGCTGATGGGTTTGGTAAGATAATCATCGGCGCCGGTTTCCAATCCTTTTATTTCTGTGCCTTCATCACTCATTGCAGTAAGAAAAACGATGAGTGTTTTCTTAAAATCGGGCATCGTTCTAAGGATGTTGCAAACTTCCATCCCGTTTTTTCCGGGCATCATTATGTCAAGGATAATAAGATCAGGTTTGGTTTGTTTTGCTTTTTCAATGGCGTCGTCGCCCGTTTTTGCTGTTACCACTTCGTAGCCTTCCTGCTGCAGGTTAAACTGGATGATTTCCAGGATATCCGGTTCATCATCTGCAATCAGTATTTTTTTGGTAGTACTCATAATTGTAAAGTTGCGCAAAAGTAGTTGAACAAATTGATGGAAACATCCGTTAAATGAACGTTATAATATTATTAAATTGTTAAGAGCAAATGAACCTTATACCTATTATTGCATAAGGGTTTTGCAGGGATAACATAAGTTTGCATCATCTTTGTAATAAGAAAGGGACTTTATGAAATTTATATATTTACTATTTTGTTTTATTGTAACCGCACCTGCTGTTTTTGCCATGCAGCAAGATACCGTAAGAATTCCTTTATTCAGGATTGGCTTTCATGATAAAATTGACAACGAACAGGCATTGGCCGATAAGGCAGATGGCAAGCTGGACAGCTACCTGCATATTAGCAAAAATGAAGAAATCAACCTGCAGGTTTCAGATGCTTTTTTTAGAAAAGTAGATGATCTGCAAACATGGGTAGAAACCAATGGAAGCATTGCTACCAATAATGAAAAAATCCGATACCTAAGGCTGATAGAAAATTTGGTAAATTCTTTCAGAATAAGCTGGAGAAACAAAGAAATAAAACCAATAATATTTCCTGCAGTTTATCAAACTTTTGAAATTATATTTAAAGAATTGCCTGCACAAAAAACGATGTTGCCTTACCTGCAGGAAGCCAGTTATGAAGTGGCAAAAATTAATGCAGCCGTTTTTTTTGACAGCAAAGAATACCTGGAAGCACAAAAGATTGTTTACCTGAAGTACACCCAACTTCATCCGGAAAATATTTTAAAAACAATACGTCCTTACGCCAACGAAACTTTTGCAGATAGTCTTGTAGTAGTGGCATGTAAAAACAACCCGGTTCAGTTGTATTCTTATGCACAATCTGTTTATACCACAGAGGGTAAATTAATTCACAGGAATTTAAATTACATGGTAAAAGTGGTGGCACAACTCAGCCAAACTCCCAATGCACTTTTATATTTTCCTTTTTTAGATGATTTGTTGAGTGGCAAAAATACTGTAGAAAATATCAGGCAATATGTGGGTGATGAAGAAAAAAAATACGACAGCATTGGCTATTTTAAATTACTGGTAAAAACAGAGATTGAATATTTTAAAAGACTTGCGCCACCCATGAGAGACACACCTATTGCGATGTTTGGTGCCAACAGCCTGAGGGAAGTATTAAGAGGCAAAGCACTGCAGCATTTTATAAAACCAATTAACGAATTGCACGATGCTACCAATCTTGCCGTGCGTATGAAAGCCATTCAGCCATTGGGCGTGCAGGAACTTTATTATATGCTGATTATGGGAGAGGCTGACATTTACACTTCCAGTTATAAGCATAGTTATAACCGTATGATGCAACTGATGGGAGCTAAACCACGGGGTGATTCTTTGCTGCAAAGTGTGCATTTTGATTTCTTTAAAAAGTTTATTAAAATGGCTGCCAACTTTAACAGGCTGGATACTTTTTTAAAAACAATGCCCGCTGATAATTCTGAAATACTGATGAAAGCATTTGTGGCCAACCTTGATAAAACAGGCAACCTGGAAGATGCAGTGGATGTAGCAGATTCTTACAGCAGCATCAGCGATAAAAATTTGTTGAATACCATTCTTACTTATGTAAAAGAAAATGAGCAGAAAAACATCAACGAAAATAACAGCAGGGGAACATTAATATATGGGTTACTAAAAACTATTTTCCTGAGTGCCGACAGCAGCAATAAAATAGACCTGACGGCTACAGTTGGTATTCCTTCTATTTACGAAATAGCCAACAAAGATTTGCAGGACGAAAAAGGGAGAATTGTGCAACAGGTATTTTTTTATGGAGATGAAGATGGCAAAACATTTTTTCCTCCTTTTCTTAATTCTTTTTCAGCCAAAGACTGGACCATCACCCACAAAAAAGAATGGGTAGAGATAAAATCCATCAAAGGAAATGTGTGGGTATTTGCCAACAAACCGCTGGACTATAATCAAAACCTTGATGACTCTGCACAGGTGCACCTGGCCAATTATTTTGATGCAAATGAAATGCATCCAAGCATCGTTGTGCACAGGGGCCATAGTTACTGGCTGCCCGGTACCATTGCAAGAATGCCTGCCGATGCTAAAATTGTAGTACTTGGATCTTGTGGCGGTTATCAAAACCTGAACCAGATACTGGAACTGAGCCCGGATGCCCATATTATTTCTACCAAAGAAATAGGTAAAGGTGATATCAACAAACCCATTTTAAATTACCTGAACCAATCACTGCTCTCGGGCAATACCCTTTTATGGAGAGATATGTGGAAAACACTTAGCCTGATTTTTGGAAAAGATCCCAACTTTGAAGTAAGAGAAAGCTGGGAAGACTATATACCACCTTACCGAAACCTGGGTGCTATTTTTATTAAAGCCTATCACAAACAAACAGAAATAACAGAAGGCATTTGATTTCAGCATACATATTTATAATGGGTAGCATTTTTTGCTGCAATCAACTTAATTAACTTTGCGCATATGAGTATTGAAGCTGCGCCCAAAAAAAAGATTCGTTTCTCCCTGCTAAAGCGGGTGTTTACATTTGCGGCACCGTATAAGAAAAAATTTTACCTGTCTCTTTTTCTGGCTATATTTCTTGCAATAATGGCACCTGTGCGTCCATTGCTTATTCAGCTCACCCTCAATAACGGGTTAGGTGAAAATGCTGCTGCACAGTTCATCAAGGGGCCAGGTGGTTTTATTATAGAGATCACCATCATTCAGCTTGTGTTATTGATGATAGAAACGGCCTGCCGTTTTTTCTTTACGTTCACCACCGCTTCATTGGGGCAGAGTGTAGTAAAAGATTTGCGGGTGAGCACCTACAAAAAAATTGTACATCTCAATTTATCGCAGTTTGATAAAACCCCCATCGGCACACTCACTACAAGAACCATTAATGATATAGAATCGGTGAATGATATTTTTAGTGATGGATTGATACCCATCATTGCCGATCTGCTTTCTATTGCATCGGTACTTACTTATATGTTTTTGGTAGACTGGCGGCTCACGCTGGTGTGCCTGGCACCTTTCCCGGTAATGATTGTGGCTACTTATTTTTTTAAGGAGAGCGTAAATAAATCTTTTATTAAAGTGCGCAACGCCGTTGCTGCCCTCAATGCTTTTGTGCAGGAGCACATTACCGGTATGGCGCTGGTGCAGGCTTTTGCATCAGAAAAGAGAGAGCAAAAGCATTTTGAAACAATTAACCAGCAACATCGGGCTGCCAATATAAAAGCCATTTTTGCCTACTCTGTATTTTTTCCTGTAGTAGAGCTGGTTTCAGCATTGTCTATCGGGTTGCTGGTGTGGTGGGCTGCCCGCAGTTCTATGCAGTTGCCAGCGGCAGAGGCACAACAAATAGGGGGTATCATTACTTCCTTTATTTTATGTTTGAATTTGTTGTTCAGGCCGCTGAGGGTAATTGCCGATAAATTTAATGTGCTGCAAATGGGTATGATTGCCAGCGAAAGGGTTTTTAAAGTGTTGGATAATGAAGACAGCACAGCCTCAAAACCTAAGGCAGCTCAGGAAGCCAACTATCAACAAAAACTAATTTCCCGGGGGGATATCGAATTTAAAAATTTGTGGTTCGCTTATATAGATGAGCAATATGTTTTAAAAAATGTTTCATTTAGTATTGAGGCAGGTAAAACACTTGCCATAGTGGGGCATACCGGCAGTGGCAAAACTTCTATCATCAGCCTCATCAATCGTTTGTATCATGTAAACAAAGGAGAGTTGCTCATAGACGGGTTAAATATTGAAGCCTATGAATTGGATTATTTAAGAAGTAAAATAGGAGTAGTGCTGCAGGATGTTTTTCTTTTCAGCGGGTCGGTGCTGGATAATGTAACGCTCCGCAATCCGGATATCAGCCGGGAAGAAGTAATACAGGCCGCTAAACTGATAGGCATGCACGATTTTATTATGCAGTTGCCCGAAGGTTATGATTATAATGTGATGGAAAGGGGCGCTACATTATCTATGGGGCAGCGGCAATTATTGTCTTTTATCAGGGCGCTGTTATACGATCCTGCCATTTTAATACTGGATGAAGCCACATCTTCGGTAGATACCCAAAGTGAATCGCTGATACAACATGCTATTGATAAATTAATTTCCGGACGAACCTCTATTGTAATTGCACATCGCCTCAGCACTATTCGCAAAGCCGATAAAATACTGGTGCTGGATAAAGGAGAAGTAAAAGAAATTGGCTCTCATGAGGAGCTGATGCAGCGGGAAGGTTTTTATTACCAGTTGCATAAAATGCAGTTTTCCGGTAATGAAAAAGGTTTGGTGATTTAAGCAAATCTGCTTACAAATTTTGTAAATTGCAATATGTCTTTTCAAAAGAAAAATAATGATTTTAATCAAACGGTCAACCAGGTAAACGAACCGCAGGCAGATTATGAAAAAGCGGAACTGGACCTGCTGAGAGACGGTATAAATCGTACCTGCACCCAAAGGTTTGAAACCATGATGCAACTCATTAAAGTAGGGATAATGATAAAGAATGCAAAAATTATTCATAAACCTGATCTTAAGTAAACTTTAATGCTATGGATGTTTACAATGAAGAAGTATTGGCATTTTGGAGAGCCTTGAATACACATGATGTAAAATATATAATGGTTGGAGGTTTTGCAGCCAATTTGCATGGCTTTCAAAGAACTACAGAGGATATGGATATACTTCTGGATGATACCTTAGAAAACCGAAAAAATTTCAGAAAAGCCTTTGAAGCATATAGTGGTTGTGACTATTTTATGATAGAAACTTTGCAATTTGTTCCTGGTTGGTCTCCCTTTAAATTAAATAATGGGTTTGTGTTGGATATTCTCCTGATTCCAATGAAAGGACTGGAGGAATTTTTATTTGATGATTGTTATTCAATAGCTTCTATTGCAGAAATATATAATTTAAAAGTACCCTTTCTTCACATCAACCAGTTAATAGCCAATAAAAAAGCTGTTAACCGACCCAAAGACCAGGTGGATGTAATTGAACTGGAGCGTATAAAAAAACTAAGAGCAGAAATGGGGTTGGATTAATCTCCCGCAAACATGTTGTAAATTATCGCTTCCTAATTTTTAAATTCAACCCTCTGACCTTATCTTTGCGCCAAATTTCAGGATAGATATGGCAGCACAGCGCATCAAATCATTACTGGTAGCGGTTTTCAGCTTAGGTATAATTCTTTTTTCAAATATCAGTTTTGCCCAGGATCATGGGGCAGAAGGTGCTACCGAGCAGTCTGGCAGCCACCAACCTGCTGAAGAAAAACTGGATCCTGCCAAAATCATAATGAATCACATCAAAGATGCACACGAATTTCATTTCTTTAGTGTAGGCGATTTTCATGCAACCATTCCTTTACCCGTTATTTTATATTCTCCTACAAAAGGGTTGTCCATGTTTTCATCAGCCAATTTTGAACATGGCCATACCATTTACAACGGATACATCAGCAACGAAGGCGTAATTACAGCAGCAGACGGCAGTGCGGTATATGATTTTTCAATGACCAAAAATGTGGTGCAAATGATCATTGCCCTTATAGTGCTGGTATTATTAATGACAGGGATTGCTAAAAAATATAAAACCGGACAGGGCGTTACCACCGCTCCCAAAGGATGGCAAAACGCCATAGAGCCTGTTATTACTTTTGTAAGAGACGAGGTAGCAAGGCCCAACCTTGGGCATAAAGCCAATAAATACTTGCCTTACCTGCTCACCGTTTTCTTTTTTATTCTTATCAACAACCTTTTTGGTTTAATTCCGGGTGCAGCCAATGTTACCGGCAATACAGCTTTTACCATGGTGTTGGGTATTATTTCGTTGGTGGTTATACTGGGCAGCACCAATTCTCATTTCTGGGGTCATATCTTCTGGCCTCCGGGAGTGCCCATTTTTGTAAAAGTTATTTTAATACCAATAGAATTACTCGGTGTGTTGGTTATTAAACCTGCGGCATTGATTATTCGTCTTTTTGCCAACATGGTGGCCGGGCACATTATTATTTTAAGTTTCATTTCACTCATATTTATATTTGGTGCCATGAGTAAAGTAGCAGGATTTGGGTTTTCGCCCATATCTGTTTTATTTACCGTATTCATTTATTTTATTGAGTTGCTGGTAGTATTTATACAGGCATTTATTTTTACCAATTTAACTGCTGTATTTATCGGCCAGTCATTTGAGGGCAGTCACGACGATGTAGATGGCCATCATGAACCTGTAGTAGCGTAATTATTTTTTCATTTATAAAACAAGTATCATGACATTGATGACTTTGTTAGCTGATGTTCAGCTTGGTTATTCTCATTTTGGTGGAGCAATTGGTGCTGGCCTTGCAGCTATCGGTGCCGGTATTGGTATCGGTCAGATTGGTAAAGGTGCAGTAGAATCTATTGCCCGTCAGCCGGAAGCGTCTAACGACATTCGTGCAAATATGATCCTGACTGCTGCATTCGTAGAGGGTGTTGCCCTTTTTGCAGTAATCGCAGGTTTATTGGCTGTTCTTAAATAAGCCGTTTTGCACCAACTTTTTACTGCATCCGAAGCATAGGGCGGGGGATGCAGTAATATTTTTCTTTGGTTTCCGGCATAAGTCCAGTTCTCAACATTGTTGTGTCACTCACTTGTACCGCATACCATCAGGCAGCATTTCAGCATTTAATATGCTGAGTTCGTAGAAGAAAGGATTTCAAATTTGCAAGATTCGTTATTCCGGATTCGTAAATCGTAATTAATATATAACATTAGTAAATCGTAATTATAAATAAAATGGAGCTTTTATTACCACATTTAGGTTTAATCATCTGGACATTACTGGCCTTCCTGATTGTATTTTTTATCCTTAAAAAATATGCATGGAAACCTATCTTAAATGGTTTAAACGAAAGAGAAGCCAATATTGCCAGTTCAATAGCCACTGCAGAAAAAGTGAAGCTTGAAATGGCGCAATTGAAAAATGAAAATGAAGCATTGCTTGCTCAGGCCCGTGAAGAAAGAGGCGTTATGCTAAAAGAAGCCAAAGAGATCAAAGACAAAATAATCAATGATGCAAAAGACGAAGCCAAAGTTCAGGCATCTAAAATAATTACTGCAGCTCATGCTTCTATCGAAAACCAGAAAATGGCTGCTATCACCGATTTAAAAAACCAGTTGGGTAATATGGTGGTAGAAGTAAGTGAAAAAATATTGAGAAGAGAACTTTCCAATAAAACAGAGCAGGAGAGTTATATTAAGCAATTGACATCAGATATTAAATTAAATTAATAGCCCAATGAACCCCTGAAGGGGATTCAGGCATAGTTTAAAATTTTATTTTTAACCATTGGTAAAGATGAATTAATCTTACTGATACAAATTTAAGTTCCCCTTTTGGGGACAGGGATATGAACAATCCACGTTTGGCAGGCAGGTATGCAAAGAGTTTACTGGGCCTTGCTATAGAACAAAATAATCTGGAAGCGGTATATGCTGATATTAAATTATTAGCGTCTATCACCAAATCCAATCCTGATTTTGTGAACCTGTTAAAGAGCCCGGTTATTGGATCTGATAAAAAAGAAAAGGTGATCAATGCAGTGCTTATTGGAAAAGTAAGCCAACTGACTACTTCATTTTTGCAATTGCTTATCCGTAAAACAAGAGAGAGCAACCTTACAGAAATTGTTAAAGCCTTTATTGAACAATACAATGAGCTCAAGCAAATTCATCATGTAAAAATTACCACTGCTTCGCCGATGAGTGATGAACTAAAGGCAACGATTATAAATAAATTAAAAGCAGATGCAGGCGTAGAAAATATTGAACTGGAAGCCCTGGTGCAGGAAGAATTGATTGGTGGTTTTAAAATAGAAATGCGTGGAACACTTGTAGACACCAGCATTTTGAGAGATTTAAAAGATGTGAAAAAACAATTTGCAGATAATATTTATATTCATAAGATGAGGTAATATGCCTTTGTAATTTATTAATAAGAGCCGCAGTGATGCGGCTTTTTTTTGTTTCACGGTCAGACGGTCTCCGTTTGCACCGGATAATACAAATGCTATAAGGTTTGCCTGCCTACAAACGCTATAAGGTTTGCCTGGCACAAAGCATCCGCACAAACCCTTATAGGTTTTGGTTTGAACTTTATTGATACCGCCTCATTTTTTTCAAAATTAAAATCCCGTTTCATATTCTTGAAACGGGATTTTAATTTGAAAGATTTATTTAGTGATCAATACTTAAATATAGTTCCGTATCCAATCTTTTTGCCGCTTTCATCCAGCAATTCTACATAGTAAATACCTGCAGCATTTTTGGCCAGGTTCACTTCCATTTTGTCGTAAGGCATCATAATGGTATAAGATTTTGTGTAAACCCTTGCGCCTTTAGAATCAAATACATTGATGATTCTAGCAGGTTTGTTATTGCCTGTACTGTAGTACCTCACCTGGAAGTTGCCGTTATTAGGATTTGGATAAATAAAGATCCTGTTAGACAATGAATCTGTGATGGTAAGATTGCCTGATACATTGCTGCAGCCATTGCTATTGTTGGCTATAACTTTATACCTGCCCAGGTCATCAATGTTTACTATTAAAGTATTTATAGTTACGCCGGCTACTGCTATATCATTTTTAAACCATTGGTAAGTGTAAGTTCCCGCAGGGCTCACACTGGCCGTTAATGTACTGCTGATAGACGGGTAAATAGAAGCCGGACTGGCATTGATGCTAACCGTAGGAAGCGAAGCAACCGTTAAAGTAGCAGCATTGGAAGTAAGTGTGCCACAAGGCGCACCCGATACAATTACCCTGTATTGGTTTCCGCTTAATAAAGCACTTAATGCAGTAATATTTAAAATACTGTTGGTGGCACCGG
>JBBRFX010000107.1:0-14208 GCA_038241275.1 Chitinophagales bacterium | reverse complement strand
CCGTTATCGATATTTTCGATAACAGTGTGCAACTCTTCTTTTTCTTTGCTGATTTTAAATTTGTCGAAAAAATTATCCAAACTGATTTTTTTATTTACAGCTTTCAAAGGTAAGGGATAAAAAAAACTGATACAGCTATTAACCGGCAAAGCCTGTTAGATTTTATAAATAAATTTATTGTTGCATATATAATTTCTGTTTTTAATTAAATATTTACCAGTGATAATGTTCTAAATTATTCTACAGAAAAATTTAGAGCACTGTATGATTCAGCGCTCAGCACGCTCAACTCAGCTTCAATCACTTTATAAATTATTTCATACATTAGCCACATTTAAATTAATATAACATGAAAGTAGGACTGATAGGATTTGGAAAAACAGGAAAAGCGGTTGCTTCTGTAATATTACAAAATAAGCAATTTTGCCTGGAATGGGTATTGAGACAAAGTACAGTTTTGGAACACAGGTCTGTGCCGGAATTTTTGGGGTTTCAATCTGAGGAACCGGGATTGATTTATTCCAGTGCCACTATCTCTATGGAAACACTTTTAGACAATCACCCTGTTGATATCATTATAGATTTTTCTTCCAGCACCGGCATTTACACTTATGGTAAAATTGCTGCAGATAGAAAAATTAAAATCATATCTGCCATTTCTCATTACAAAGAAGAAGAAATTTCATTTTTAAAAGAGCTCTCTGCATTCACTACAGTATTTTGGTCGCCAAACATTACCCTGGGTGTAAATTATTTAATGTTTGCAGCAAGGTTCTTAAAAAAAATTGCCCCATGGGTAGATATAGAAATTGTAGAAGAACATTTTAAAGGCAAAGATGGCGTATCCGGCACTGCCATAAAAATTGCAGAAGCATTGGATATAAATAAAGATGATATTAATTATATACGAGCAGGTGGGATTGTGGGAAAACATGAAATCATTTTTGGGTTTCCTTATCAAACGGTGAGGTTGATTCACGAATCTATTTCAAGAGAGGCTTTTGGTAATGGAGTGATTTTTGCAGCAGAAAATTTAATTAATAAAAAAGAAGGCTTGTATAATTTTGAAGATATACTGCTTCCTTATTTTTCTGCTTAAATGATGCATAAACCTGTTTTTTAATACAGAAAAATAACGGCTTTATCATTGCCGGAGCAGGCTTTCAATACAACCAATTGATCCTTCATCATTGAGGTATTTATTTTAAATGTAAATGTGATGATGGGCAGTTTAATGAAACATATAGCAAATGAAAAAACAAAGATCCAATCTATTCCAAAAATTTTACAGCACTTTATACCTGCCTTTTAAAAATACGTTTCAGCCAGCTCTTATAATGGTTAAAAAGTTTCTTAAAAAAAAGTTAGATTCAATAAAAGATAATAACCTTCAGCAAAATTTATTGAATGCTTTACCTTTTTGGATTGGTGCCATTATAACGGGTATAGTTGCGGTTTTGTATGCCTGGTTATTTCATTGGGCAGAATTGGGCACCGCCTGGATTTTTCATTTAAACAAATGGCTTTTTTTTATTATTACACCTTTGGCATTTTTGTTATCATGGTGGTTGGTAAAAAAGTTTGCACCTTATTCCCGGGGTAGTGGTATACCCCAGGTAAGTGCCAGTATTGAACTTGCCACACCCAAAAAATATTATTTACTGGACAAACTGCTAAGTGTAAGAATTATTTTTATTAAAATTTTTTCGAGCCTGGTAATGGTTTTGGGGGGAGGGGTAATAGGCAGAGAAGGCCCCACTATACAAATTGCCGGTTCTATTTTTAAAAAAATAAATGACTTATTACCGGAATGGTATCCAAAAATTTCAAAAAAAAACATGTTGATCACAGGTGCCGCTGCAGGGTTGGCGGCAGCTTTTAATACGCCTTTAGGCGGAATTGTATTTGCTATAGAAGAATTAACCACTACACACTTTAGCTATTTTAAGTCGGCATTGATAGCGGGTGTAATTATTGCAGGATTAACAGCCTTAAATATTTTGGGGCCCTATTTATATTTAGGATATCCACAGGTTAAGGGCACTTCTTTATGGATAATTTTTCCGGTATTGCTGGTAGCATTAATAGCAGGTTATGCAGCCAGTACAATGGGTAAAATTATTTTGTATATTTTAAAAAGGAAAAAAGAACTTACCACCAATTTCAGCCAGGTTGCCTATTGTCTTGTTGCAGGTTTGGTGGTAGCTTCATTGGGTGTTTTTGTAAGTGTGCATTCCTTTGGATCGGGGAAAGAAATTATGGAAAGCACTTTATTTACAGATCAAAAACACATAGAATGGTATATACCTGTGGTTCGTTTCTTTGGTACCGTAGTATCTTTTTCCAATGGTTCTTCCGGGGGTATTTTTGCGCCGTCTTTAAGTGCAGGTGCCAGCATTGGCTCGGTAATGTCGGGTTGGTTTGAGTTATCAGCATCCAATTCTAATTTAATGATATTGTGTGGTATGGTAGGTTTTCTTACAGGTATCACCCGCAGCCCTTTTACTTCTGCCATATTGGTTTTGGAAATGACCAATTCAAGCAGCATAATTTTTTATTTAATGATAGCCGGCTTATCAGCCAATCTTGTTTCTAATATGGTAGATAAACATTCGTTTTACGATCATTTAAAACTTCAATATATAAACGAAATTGATAAGGAAGAACCCATAAAGTAATGGTGCTTTCCACTATTTTTGATAAGCCATCCATTTTTTAAAATTATACTTAATTCATACAACCATGTTACCTATTATAGAATGTGTGCCCAATTTTAGCGAAGGGAACGACCTGGCTATTATACAACAAATAACCAATGCTATAGAAAGTGTAGAAGGAGTAAGATTGTTAAACGTAGATGCCGGCAAAGCTACCAACCGCACAGTAGTTACAATGGTGGGGCACCCTGATGCTGTAATTGAAGCTGCTTTTCGTGCCATTAAAAAAGCAGGAGAGTTGATTGATATGAGCAAACATAAAGGCGAACATCCACGCATGGGCGCTACAGATGTATGCCCGCTCATACCCATTGCCAATATCAGTATGGATGAAACAGCAGTATATGCACAGGCATTAGCTAAAAGGGTAGGAGCCGAATTGCAATTGCCTGTTTATCTCTATGAAGCTGCACAGCCCAAAAAAGAGCGCAGTAATTTATCGGTTATCCGTGCCGGTGAGTACGAAGGTTTTGCCAACAAAATATTATTACCGCAATGGACACCGGATTTTGGTCCTGCAATATTTGACGAAAAAAGAGGCGCTACCGTTATTGGTGCCCGTGATTTTTTGGTGGCCTATAATGTAAACCTCAATACAACATCTACCAGGAGGGCCAATGCCATTGCCTTTGATGTAAGAGAAGCCGGAAGAAATGTAGAAGAAAACGGAATTAAAATAAATAAACCCGGCAGTTTAAAATCGGTAAAAGCCATTGGGTGGTTCATCGAAGAATATGGAGTGGCACAAATTTCCATCAACCTTACCAATATCAATATTACGCCGGTGCATATTGCTTTTGATGAGGTTTGCGATAAAGCAGCAGCAAGAGGTATCCGGGTTACGGGCAGCGAACTGGTAGGATTGATCCCACTAAAAGCAATGCTGGATGCCGGCTGTTATTTTTTAAAAAAACAACAACGTTCCGTAGGAGTAAGCGAAAAAGAATTAATAAAAATTGCCGTAAAATCTATGGGGTTGGATGAACTGGGTCTATTTAAACCAGAAGAAAGAATCATTGAATATATGCTGGCTAATAAAGCAGACAGCAGGCTTGTATATATGCCATTAAATGATTTTGCAGATGAAACCGCCAGCGAAAGCCCTGCACCTGGCGGTGGTTCTATTGCTGCATATGTAGGCAGCCTCGGTATTTCACTGGCCAGCATGGTAGCCAATTTATCTTCTCATAAAAAAGGCTGGGACGATCATTGGGAAACTTTCAGCAATTGGGCAGCCAGGAGCCAGCAAATAAAAAATGAATTACTCAAACTGGTGGATGCAGATACAGCCGCCTTCAATAAAATTATGGAAGCATTTGCTTTACCTAAATCAACTCCTGAAGAAAAATCAACCCGCAGTTTAGCCATACAGGCTGCTACTAAATATGCCATAGAAATTCCTTTTAAAGTGATGCAGGCTACTTATGCCGGTATGGAAATAATCAAAGCTATGGCTGAAACCGGCAACCCTAACTCTGTATCTGATGCAGGCGTGGGAGCCCTTTGTGCCCGTAGTGCAGTGATGGGTGCTTTTATGAATGTACGTATCAATGCTGCGGGTTACAATGATAAAGATTATGTAAATGATATCATTGCAAAAGGTAAAAACATTGAAGCCGCTGTGATAGCAGAAGAAGCTGCCATATTGCAAATTGTGAATGAGAAGATTGGGCTGTAAGGCAATGGGAATTACTATTTTTACCCCTGGCTTCTATTGGTAATAATGAAGTTGAATAATATTTCTGCAATAATATTATTAGCTTAAATAATTTATTTAATATCTTAAAAACAAACACAGATATGAGCGAACCTTTAAAATACGATGTGATTTGTTTTGGTGAAGTATTATGGGATATACTTCCAACTGCTGCAGTGCCGGGTGGTGCGCCAATGAATGTTGCCTATCATTTGCATCAGCAAAAAAAACATCCTGCCCTTATTACTAAAATTGGTAATGACGGGGAAGGAAAAAAGCTGGCTGCTATTTTTTCTGACAAAGGCGTGGATACCCGTTATTTTCAGGTGGATGGAAAATATGAAACAGGAAAAGTATATGCAAAGCAGGACGAGCAAAAAGATATGACTTATGATATCGTGCAACCCGTTGCCTGGGATTATATTGAGTGGGAGGATAGCTTTGAAGCTTTGATGAAAAATGCTGAATATTTTGTTTTTGGCAGCCTGGCTGCCAGGAATAATGTGTCCAGGGAAACCTTGTTTCGGTTGTTGGAAATAGCCCCTAAAAAAGTATTGGATATCAACCTTAGGGCTCCTCATTTCAATAAAAAAATAGTGGAACAATTGTTACAGAAAGCAGATTTATTAAAAATGAACCTGGAAGAGCTGGAGCTGATCAGCAGTTGGTTTGCTGATTATAAAACCACAGAAGACAGGATAAAATTCATCACTACAAATTTTGAAATACCCGATATGGTAGTTACCATGGGAGGCAACGGATCTCTTTTGTATATGAATGGATCATTTATCCATCACAAGGGATTTAAAGTAGCTGTAACAGATACAGTGGGAAGCGGAGATGCTTTTCTGGCAGGTCTTTTATCAAGCCTGATGGATAATGTAGCTCCTAAAGAAGCACTTGATTTTGCCAACCGCCTTGGCGCATATATAGCTACCCGTGTGGGGGCCTGTCCTGATTATAATTTGCAGGATGTGATAGGGTTGAAGGGTTGATTGGTTAAAAGGTTGCGAAAATCGGAGGAGGATTTGGGGTGCTTATTTTGTGATAGCGGTACCTCAAATGTTTTTTAATCCGTTATTTTTTGCGCTTCTTCCTGGCTGGCATATTCTCCTTTTGGTTCAGGCAATATTTTTACAATAGATTGTTGTAAAGCAATAATGGAAGAAGCAGAATACAAGCCGATACCATTGCCTGAAAAGGTATAATCCATCAGGGTAAGTTTTACTACATCATCAATGCTTAGTTCAATATAATTACCATACCGGATAAGCCGGAAATAAAAAGACTTCTTTTCATTCACAGAAAAATCACCAGACTGCACATCATTAAAAATAAAATTGTGCCGGCTGTTTAAAGGATTAAAACCCCAGGTTCTGATATTTACCAATCCGTGTAACAGGTCAAAAGAAATAAAATAACCGTTGCCATCATTATCAATATCACATACCAATCCAAGTTTGCCCATGCCTTCTACTGTAAGCTGGCCCTCCCAAATATAACATGCCGAAGGTTTTTGAAAACAAAATATTTCGTAGCCGCTTCTTGAGCCGCAGGTCCATTTATCTGCCTCAATAGATATAGATGCCGTAGGGTTTCCCAATATATTGGTTACAGCTCCAAAATCGTTTTGCAGCAGTGTTTTTTTCGACATCTTATCCCAGCGGTAATAAGTCTTTAAATAGAGCCTTCCTTCATCATCTGTAAGCAGTTCTTTTGGTGGAGGTAATACCCGCAGTGAGTCAATTTTTCCGTAGGCATAAAAGAAATTATACAATAATAAATGTTGGCCGTCCTGTACAGTACGAGCTGCATAATTTCCCTGAGGCAGCAACACATCGGAATGAAAAGAATGATATTCTCCAAAAAAATCAGAGGCAGACCAATAACGCACTTTAATATCTTCCCTGATAGATCCGAGTAAATAAAAACGTTCGTTAAGTTCAAATACACAAGGGCATTCAATGTCATCATACATCATTGGGTATAATAACGGAGGCATCAGATGCACAATGTCGTTGGTTATTTTCACCAGCCCTACACATCCCCTGCGGGATACAGGCCCGGCAAGTGTACGTGTAGCAATAAGCAGGTATGCTTCTCCTTTATGTTCAAAGTAAAATGGATCTCTAAAACTGATCCATGTTCTTGGATTGGTTTTATAGGTTTCGTAATAAACACCTTTTGGCTCAATGGGAAAAAAGTTTTTCTGGTTTTTGGCCCAGTCTATAAGGTTGCCTGATTCTGCCAGGCCGATTCTAGAAATAATACCCCGGTCTTTTCGCTCCAGGCCCGTATAATACATTTCAAATTTGCCATCTTTTTCTATTACATGCATGGTCCAAAGCATATCATCATCCCACTGCCCTGGATGGCCTACAAACAAAGCATTGTTTACTCTTTTCCATGAAATGCCGTCAACGGATACTGCATGTGCAATATAATCGTGGTTAGGAATAATCAAATGAAATAAATGATAAATTCCTTTATGTATAATTACCGTGATATCGCCAATTTCCCAATCACTGAAACCTGATCCTGAATACATAATCTAATCCTGTTTGAAGATTTGTAATAAGGGTAAAAATACCGCTTAAAAATGATTTGCTTATTTTTACTGCAACTGGATAATGTAAAAATTGAAAACTATGAAAGGATATTATATACAATTATACAGCCCGCATGGACTCATCAGGTTTAAAGATCCTGAAATAGGAAGGGATAAAGATACTGGTGGACAGGTAAAATATGTACTGGAGTTGCTGGAAAATCTATCGCTTCACCCACTGGTAAGAAAAGTAGATCTCTTTACCCGTAGAATTATTGATAAAAGAGTATCTCATTCTTATGAAAAAGAAATTGAGGTTGTAAATGATAAGGCAAGAATCATAAGAGTTACCTGTGGCGGCCATGCCTACAGACCAAAGGAATCCTTGTGGGATCACCTGGATGAGTTTATAGATAAAACGATACGCTTTATTGATGATGAAGCAGATTTTCCGGATGTGGTGCATGGTCATTATGCAGATGGCAACTACCTGGCAGGCCAGGTGAGTGAAATGTTTGGTATACCTTTTATTGCCACCGGGCATTCATTGGGAAGAAACAAAAAAAATATATTGCTGCAGGAGGGAATGACAGAGGAGAAAATAAATGAAAAGTTTAATATGGAGCGGCGTATTGAGGTTGAAGAACTGCTTTTGAAAACCGCTGATGTTATTCTGGTAAGCACCCAACACATCATAGATACCCAATATGCTTTATACGAAAATGCAAAGGCCGGCAGGTTTAAAGTAATTGCACCGGGTGTGACACCAGAAATATTTTATCCTTTTTACAGGATGGATATGCCCTCTTTTAAAATGTCTATTGAGCAGGAACAGGCACTATACCGGGTTAATGCTGATATAGACCGTTTTTTATTTAACCCTGCAAAACCATTGATACTTTCAATTGGCCGTGCCGACAAACGTAAAAATTTTGAAACCATTATTCAATCTTATGGTGAGGATAAAGAATTGCAGGCCATGGCTAACCTGGCCATTTTTGCAGGAGTAAGAAAGGATATCAGCCAGATGCCTGCCGATGAAAAGGATATTTTAACCAACCTTTTATTGTTACTGGACAAATATGATTTGTATGGCAAAATGGCTATTCCAAAAAAGAATGATCCCAAGCTGGATGTGCCCGAAATATATCGTTTGGCAGCCCGTAAAAAAGGCGTTTTTGTGAATGCAACACCAGGCGAAAATTTTGGTTTGACCATAGTGGAAGCTGCTGCATGCGGGCTTCCCGTAATTGCTTCACCTACCGGTGGACCTAAAGAAATACTTGAACAATGCGATAATGGACTCTTAGTGGATGTAGAAAGCCCTGCAGCCATTGCAGAAGCAATTAAAAAAATTATTGCAGATCATGCAACATGGGAAAAATATTCTGCCAATGGGATTATAGCTACCAATCAATTGTATTCGTGGACATCGTTTGCAGAAAGGTATGTAAAAGTGGTGAATAATCTTTTTAAAGAAAAAAATAATGAATCATTAAATTTTGTAAATAAAACTGCCTACGGAAAAAAACTATCCAATGCTTCACTGTTTATTATTTCAGACCTTGATGGAACACTGGTAGATGGAAAAAAATCTGAAGGTTTAAAGGAATTTACACAATGGATAAATGAGAATAGAAGCAAAGTGGTATTTGGTGTTGCCAGTGGCAGGAACAGGGAAATAACCCAGCAGGCATTTGATGATTATGATCTTCCCAGTCCTGATATCCTGATTTGTTCGGCCGGAACTGAAATTTATTATACAGATCAATTTATTCCGGATAAAGGTTGGGATAGCCATATTGACTATCAATGGAAGAGAAAGGAATTACAGGAAGCTTTATCAACCTTTAAAGGAATTCGATTGCAGGAAGCAGCAGCTCAGTGGCGTTTTAAACTTAGCTATTATGTGGAGGATAGTTTTAATGATGATGCTTTGGCCAATTTATATAAATTTTTAGATGACAGTAAACTAAGGGCAAGGGTATTGCTAACTGATAATAAATTTCTTGACCTGTTGCCATTTAGAGCCAGCAAGGGAAGTGCAGTCAGATACCTTAGCTACAAATGGAAAATGCCTTTAAAGTATTTTATTACAGCAGGCAATAGTGGCAATGATAAGGATATGCTTACCGGAAAAGCAAAAGCAATTGTAGTAGCCAATTACAGCACTGAGCTGGAAGAGTTAAGAAAAAATAAATCAATTTATTTCACAAAACATCCAACGGCCAAAGGTGTTTTAGAGGGAATTCATTTTCATTTATCGGAGAATGGAATTACAGAAAAAAAGAAAGAAAATTAAGCGGTGCTATCAGCTCTGTTGTTAGCACCGTTTTTGAATCAATCATAAATTGCACAGTCCATAAGTACCAGTTTGGTTATTTTGGTTCGGCAAGCCGCCAGTCCTGCGGTGTTACTCCATACTCCTGCTTAAATACTCTGGCAAAATAACCTGGGTCGTTATAACCACAAGCCAGGGAAATGGAAGCAATATTACTATCAGAATTATTCAACAGTTCCTTAGCTTTATTTAAACGGATGATACGGATGAATTTATTAGGCGAGCATCCGGTTAATGCATCCAGCTTGCGGTGTAACTGAGAATGACTCATGAATACCGTTTTACACAATTGCTCAACCGTGAAGCCTGTATCAGCCAAATGTATTTCTATTGCTTCCCTCACTCTTTTTACAAACCCGTCTTCTATTTTAGTTTCACTGATCATTTCTTCAACGGGCGAAACATTTTCTGTTACTGCTGAATTATTATTAAGACCTGCTTTTTTTAAATAAAACTGTTGCAAATTTTTTCTTAACTCCAATAGTTTTTTTATTCGTAACAATAGCTCTTCCCGGTTGAACGGTTTTTCTAAATACGCATCAGCACCTTTTTCCAGTCCTTCCATTTTACTTTCTATATCTGCTTTGGCAGTAAGCATGATGATGGGGATATGGCTGGTGTGCTCATCGCTGCGCAATTGCCTGCACAATTCAAATCCATCCACAAAAGGCATCATCACATCTGTAATGATCAGGTCGGGAATTATTTCTGAAGCTATTTCAAAGCCTTCTCTTCCATCCTGGCCAACTGCAAGGCGGTAGTCGGGCAGGCAGGATGCGGTGTATGCTACCACATCCGCATTGTCTTCAACCAAAAGAATCAGCGGTTTTTCTTTTGCCTGTTTTTCTTCATCAGCATTCAGGCTATTGAACGAAGGGGTATTTATTTGTTTCGATTCATCGTCCTTTATATCCGGGTAAATAATATTTTCTGATGCAGCGGTGTTTATCAAAGGCAGTGTTACAGTAAATTCTGTTCCTCTGTTAGCGCCTGTTGGCGGACTTTTAACCGTAATATCTCCCTCCATTAATTTAACCAGTTCTTTGGTAAGTGCCAGCCCAATACCCGTTCCTTCTGTTTTGCGGGTATGGCTGTTATCCAGTTGATAAAACCTTTCAAAAATATGTTCCAACTGGCCTTCAGGAATACCAATACCGGTATCTTTTACTTTAATGATCAAGGTAGATTTACCTGCTTCATGCAACTGGTCGTTTTCATTTACGGTAATGTAGATATTCCCTTTTTGTGGAGTGAATTTTAAAGCATTTGATAAAAGATTTGAAATGATCTGTCTCACTTTTTCGGGATCATATGCCACGTATAGCGAATCCATCCCAGCCAAAAAATGCAATTGCTTTTTTTGGCTTTCGGCCAGCGAATGAAATGACTCTACAATGTATCGGAGAAAATTAATGATATCGCCGTTTACTGGTTGTAATATCATTTTACCGGTTTCCAGTTTCGACAGATCCAGCATTTCATTTACCAGGTTCAGCAGGCTTTGCCCGTTTCGAATAATCATTTCTATACCATTCTCCAAATGCTGAGGAGGATTACTTTTAACCTGCTGCGCCATACCCAGGATTACGGTAAGTGGAGTACGGAATTCATGCGTAATATTTGTGTAGAGCTGTGTTTTTACGGAATCTAATTCCTTAACCCTCTTGGCTTCCAGTTGTTCAAAATTTAATTGCGATTTAAGTTTGGCCCGGTTTACCGTGAATTTAAAATAAGCCCTGATACCAAACCCCAGCAGTACAATGTAAAAGATGTAAGCCCACCAACTGCGCCACCAGGGCGGCAATACAGTAATCTGCAGTTCGGCAATCTTATCGCTCCATATGCCCTGGCTGTTACTGCCCTGTACTTTAAAAATATATTTTCCTGAAGGTAAATGTAAATAAGTGGCAGTGCGGCGGGTGCCGGATTCAACCCAATCCTTATCTGCACCCACCAATTGATAACGGTATTTATTTTGAGCAGAAGCGGTAAGATCAAGCGATGAAAATTCCAGTGTAAGAATATCCTGCAAATAGGTAAGTGTAATTTTTTTTGACTGCTCAATGATATTTTGCAGTACACCTGTATTATCTCCAGGTGTAATGGATTGGTTGTTGATGAGGATGTCTGTAATGAAAACATTGGGCATAAAACCCGGCACCAATATTTCTTTGGGGTCAAAAATATTCAGGCCATTCACTCCGCCAAAAGCAAGATTTCCATTGGGTAATTTAGCGAAGGCACCGGTATTAAATTCATCATCCTGTAAACCATTTGCTTTGGTAAAATTGTAAAATACCCAATGGTTACTGTTATTTTTTGTGGTGCTGAGGCAAAAAATGCCCTTGTTGGTGCTACCCCAGATATTACCGGCATCATCCGGTAATATACCATACACCACATCATCCGGTAAGCCATCTTTTGCCGTGAGGTGAAAAAAATCGCCGGTGGTTTTATCCAGCCTGTTCAGGCCGCCGCCTTTGGTTGAAATCCATAAATATTTGTTGGGGGCAGATGGGTCATCTAAAAAACAGGAAACATGATTGTAGTTGAGCGAATTCCGGTTGCTACTGTTATTGTAAAACCATTTTATTTGGGGTGATGATATTTGGCTGTTACTGAAAATAACTTTCGCAAAACCTTCGGGTGTGCCAATCCAGCATACTCCCTGTCTATCTTCATACAAAGCAGTACAGATTGATTTGGGCGGTATTGGTTTGGCAGCTATATTGTTAATGGTAAAACTGTCTATACTGCCTGTAGCAGTATTGATGCGGGTGAATTTACCTCCAAGTCCCGCAAGCCAAATATAGCCTTTACTATCTTCAAGCATTGGTTGTTTTGCACCAATACTTTTATCGTCGTAGATCTGAGGATATGATATTAGTTTGCCTGAAACCGGGTTGTATTTAAAATACCCTTTGTGATCACTCTTTATCCAGTAATCACCCGATTTGGATATGATGAAATTATCTACCTCTGTGAGACCGGGAATATTGCCGAATGCATTTTTTTTGATCGAATCATTGATTAACCTGCTCCAACCATAGGCAAAATCCCCTAAAAAAATATCATCCGCTTTAACAGGAATAATCCACTTTACACTGGCGCCGGGATTGGGAATCCATGTTTTAAATCTGTTGCCTGCTGAATTGTATTTCCGAAGCCCATATCCAACCGAGCCAGACCAGAGTACCCCAGATCGGTCGATAATGAACGGATAACATAATCTTGTATTGGTTACAGGCAATGGATCATCCCATTTTACAGCTTTGCCGGGTTCCCAGTTATATACATCATAAAAATATTCCTCCCGGTGATGATTTTCCCATAGTTGCTTCCTGGGTTTAAAGATGATATTGCCCGCTGCAGTTTTGTTGATATCAAACAAAGGGTAAATATTTTTACCATCAGCAAGCAGCAGGTTACTGTTTATCAATTTACTTCCATCCCGGTTTAGATAGCCATTATTGAGCAGACTGCCGTTTTCTAATTTAATAAACCCATTCTTAGATGGATCAAACCTATATACAGCTCCATCCATGTCGCCGATCCAGGTAATGCCGTTTTTATCTTTACCCATGCCGTAAACCTGTGTATTGCCGGGCAGACTTAGCCTGGTAATAACCGATGCAGTGTTCTTTTCAAAAAAGGTATTGCTAAGTTCAATGATATTTAAACCGGCAACATCAGTGCCGGCCAGTATCCTGCCATCAGGCAATTCCGTTATGGACCGTATTCCATTACCCGAAAGGCTGGCCGGATTTGAATTACTATGCATGATGCGGTAAAATTTTCCACTTTGCTTATCGTAAATATTTAGCCCGGCATTCTCTGTTCCGGCCCATATCCTGCCTTTTGAATCTTCAAAAAGTTTTACAACGGTATTGCTGCTGAGAGAATGTGCATTGTAAGGATCGTTGGCAAAAATTTTAAAACTGTAACCATCATAACGGTTCAATCCATTTTTGGTGGCCACCCAAATAAATCCTTCCTTATCCTGTAAAAGATCAAAAACCATTCCTTGCGATAAGCCCTGGGCGGTGGATATGGTTTCATAAGCCGTGTTGTTTTGTGCAGTAGCTGACGCTCCCCACCAGGTAATGGCAAGTACAAATATTACTTTAAGGTAGTTAGCCGTTTTGTGCATTTGCTTATAAAGATAAACGGAACACCCATTTTTATTGCATGGTTTAAGAAGAAAATAAATCGCACTGTATGAAATGACGAATTAATCCTGTTATTGCACAATTTGTCCTGTTAATAGGGCATTATGTAGGATATAATGGTGGATTTGTACTCACAAAAAACTTCAGTATAGTAGAATTTTACCTTTCAAACGCAGCGGATGCACAGAGTAGATAACAAGAAATCAAACCATTCTTTTTAAACAATAAATCAATTTACAATGAACAACAATCTCCGTTTTAAAGCAAAGATGTTTTTTCTGATGAGTATGCTTATTCCTGTTATCGGTATAAGTCAAACAAAAAATCTGATTTCCACCCATCGGGTATTTCCAAAAGTAGACAAAGTACTTGAGTTTGAAAAAGCCATTGCTACCCATGCGCAAAAGTACCATAGCGGTACCGCTCATTGGCGGGTGTTTGCCATTCAATCCGGACCAGATGCAGGCGGTTTTCATATTACTGAGGGACCAACAAGCTGGGAGGCAGAAGATGTAAGGGGTAATTTAGGAAACGAGCATAACCTCGATTGGAATAAAAATGTGGCCATTTATTTAACAGACAGGCAATCGACTGGCTATTCTGTTTACCAGGATTCTTTAAGTACAGTGGCATTGGGTGATTTTTCTGATAAAATCAATATCACACATCTGTATCCTAAAATGGGCAAGGGGGATAATGTAGTAAGCATGATAAAGAAATTAAAGAAAAACTGGGTT
>JBBRFX010000106.1:0-14277 GCA_038241275.1 Chitinophagales bacterium | reverse complement strand
CACTTAATGGGTTTTCTAACACTAACCCAAAAAACAAAACATTGTACTACACATTTATAAAAAATTAAAAATTATGGAAAAGTCATATCAAAAATTAATTACCGGCAACCAGATCTATTCACAAACAAAAATTTTTCAGGACCCTGAGTTTTTTAAAAAATTAGCCGAGGGCCAAAAACCGGATTATTTGTGGATTGGTTGCAGCGACAGCCGTGTACCCGCCAATGAAATTACAAAAACAGAAAGCGGCGAAATATTTGTTCACCGTAATATTGCCAACCTGGTAGTGCACACCGATACAAACCTTTTAAGCGTATTGGAATATGCAGTAAAGTTTTTAGGGGTTAAACATATTATCGTTTGTGGCCATTATGGTTGTGGAGGTGTAAAAGCATCTATGACAAACACCTATCATGGATATGTAGATAACTGGTTGCGTAATATAAAAGATGTATATCAACAAAACATGGTAGAGTTAGATGCAATAACCGACGTAAGAGAAAGAGAAAACAGGCTTACAGAATTAAATGTAATAGAGCAGGTAAGGAACCTTGCCAAAACTAACATTGTTCAACAAGCGTGGTCAGAAAGGGAATTACACCTGCACGGATGGGTGTATGGTTTGCATGATGGATTGATAAACGATTTAAGCGTAATTCACAACAGCCAGGAAGACATTAACGAAATATATCGCTTCGAAATTAAATCAACTGTAAAACCCAGGAAAGCAATTGTTGCTCCCAAAAAAACCATTGTAAAACTTTCGAATGCTGTGGCAAAAATTAAGAACGTAGGAATAGTAAAACCTACCAATGGTGTAATAAAGCATAAGAACGGGGTTGCCAAAAAACTGATACCACAAAAAGCAGTTTCTCAAAAAAATAAAAAATAATCAGATGAACGATTATGCTCCTGTAAAGTTTGATGAATCCCATGTTTTACATGAGTTGAAACATTTTTTGCCTGCACAACAGGCATTAAAAGATTTTATTCATCATAACTCCTTACATGCATTTCAGTATATGAAGTTTTATGATGCCATTTTCAAAGCATCTAAAATATTTGGCTTTCAGGTTCATTTAGAATTACCTGAATACAGGGAACTATACAAAACGGGCAGAATCAGGAAAGATATCCTGCAGATGGTGATTACCAACAAAAAATGGAACATATCAGACTGGCACGATAAACTGATAAACAAAGAATACGATACTATTAATCATCCACGAATAGGGCAATTGCGCAAGTATTGGAAAGCGGTGTACCGGTTGGATTTAGACAACAAAGTTCATCCGCTGTTGTTTCGTATTCTTTGTGGTTTTTTGGACCAGGGTATTGCCATTGATAGTTTCCCGGTTGTAAATAAACATTTTATTGAAAGCGTTAAAGAAATGGAACAAAACAGTTTTGTCAGTTTCTTTAAAACAAAAGGAGTAAGGCAGAAATTCTTATCCGGAAATTATTCTATACCGGAGTTACTAAAAATCATTGTAGGAAAAGAGGAATACTTTGAACAATATTTATTCGACCAGCAATTTGCCCATCATGGCTGGAGTGGTTTTGTAAGTGCAGTAGAAGATAACCCACAAACATTGCTGGACAGGAAACAAATAACACTTAAAGAGTTGCTGGAGTTTGAGCTCTTGCTGGAGCTGGATACATTAAATGATACCCTGGGAAATAAATGGCAGCCATTAACCCATCATGTTACGGCAGCTCCGGATAATTTATTTGCCGATGTACCTAAAACTGAATTGGCAGATGTAATAGAGTTATGGCAGGACGCTTTTGAATGGAGTTATTATGATTCGGTGTTGAAGGGAATATTATTAGCTGCCCCAACACCACCCGAAGCAGGGATTTTAAACCCTGAAATAATTAATGAAATTTCGTTTGCAGCAGAGTCTTCGCAAATCCCCCCTCCGGGTGGTGGGGGGGGCTCTTTTCAGGCAATTTTTTGTATTGATGAAAGAGAAGATTCTATCCGCCGTCATATAGAAGCGGTTGATAAAAAAGCTGAAACATTTGGCGCACCCGGTTTTTTTGGTGTGGAGTTTTATTTTCAGCAACAAGGCAGTAAGTTTTATGATAAACTTTGTCCGGCACCCGTTACACCCAAATATTTAATCAAGGAACATAATGCCAAATCCATCAGAAAAGAAGAGCTGATTTATACCAAATATACACATGGGATATTGTCTGGTTTTTTTCTGAGCATTGGTTTTGGCTTTTGGGCATTTGTTAAAAAAATTCAATTGTTGTTCCGGCCAAAAATGAGTCCTGCCATTTCAAATGCATACGGACACATGGATAAATTATCAACGCTTACCATCGAAAATAAAAATGTATCAGATGTAGAAAATGGATTGCAGATTGGTTATACAATTGATGAAATGGTAACCAGGGCTGAAGGATTTTTGCGTGGCATAGGTTTGATTAAAAATTTTGCACCCATCGTTTACTTTATTTCACATGGCAGCAGCAGTGCCAACAATCCGCATCATGGAGCACACGATTGTGGCGCCTGTAGCGGAAGGCCGGGTGCTACCAATGCAAGGGTGCAATCTTATATTTTAAATCATCAAAAAGTAAGGGAGCTATTGGCCAAAAAAGGAATACTAATTCCTGGCAGCACCCAGTTTATAGGCTGCATGCATGATACCGCCGCAGATGTGATGGGTTATTATGATGAAGAAATACTGAGTGCAGATAATTTAAAAATACATATCATCAACATTCAAAATTTTGAAACGGCTTTAAACCTCAATGCAAAAGAACGAAGCAGAAGATTTGCTTCTATCAATACCAAACAGGAACTGGAGCAGGTACGCAAAGCTATTTACAGCCGTTCGGTTTCGTTGTTTGAGCCAAGGCCGGAGCTGGGTCATGGTACCAATACCTTAGCCATCATTGGCCGCAGGCAAACATCTAAAGGTTTATTTCTTGATAGAAGAGCTTTTTTAAATAGCTATGATTATACTACTGACCCTGATGGAACCATTCTCTCTGCGGTGATGAGGCCCATTGGTTTGGTTTGTGGCGGCATCAACCTGGAGTATTATTTTTCCAGAGTAGATAATATTAAAATGGGAGCCGGCACTAAGCTGCCGCATAATGTGATGGGATTGTTTGGTGTGGCTAACAGCAGCGATGGTGATTTACGACCCGGGCTACCCTGGCAAATGATAGAAGTGCATGACCCGGTGCGTTTACTCGTAATAGTTGAACACGAGCCGGCAATTGTTTTAAAAGCCATTCAATCATCACCGGAAGTATTTGAATGGTATAAAAATGAGTGGGTGCACATTATTGCACTTCACCCCGAAGAAAAACAATTTTATTATTTTAAGAACGGAGCTTTTGTAAAATATAATCCTATTACTGATGCCGGCGATATAAAGACCATTCACAACATGGAACAATTTATTGAAGGTGCCAAAGAGATGGAAACAAATCATATTGTGCATGCAACTGAAGAAAATTTACCGGTGTATTTGCTGGACTAATCATTGTAAGTTTAATCAAAAATCCTTCTGAGCAGTTTTAAAATTAAAGTTATAAATGAACCAACTACTTATTTTATTTATCGCCATACCCATGCTGGCATTTTTAGCCACATTGCTATGGCAAAATAAAAGTGAAAGAGCTATCGGTAAAATTGTTCGGTTTGCAAAAGTCTCCAACATATTAGTTACTGTATCCTTTGCTCTTTGGTGGATGTGGAATAGCTTTGAACCCCTTAATTATAAAGTGGCTACCCTTTATGAAACAGAACACTTTGTTTTTGCCATTCATTTGTTTTACGATGAAGTAACAGTTGTATTTAGCATTGTAGGGGCATTATTGTTTTTTTTAGTGGCTACTTTCAGTAAATACTACATGCACCGTGACCAGGGTTACAAAAGGTTTTTTAATACCATCCTTTTATTTGCAACAGCTTATAACCTTATCATCTTAGCGGGCAATTTTGAGACGCTGTTTATAGGCTGGGAAATAAAAGGTATTTGCTCATTTATACTCATTGCGTTTTACCGCAACCGTTATTTGCCTGTAAAAAATGCATTTAAAGCAGTTTCCTATTACCGCATCAGTGATGTGGCATTGATGCTTTCCATGTGGATGATGCATCACCTTACACAACAAAATATCACATTCCCCCAACTGGCAGCAGCAAAAGAATTGGCAGTAACATCGGGTCAGGCCGGTATGGCTGTTTTTATCGTTGCCATGATAATATTACCGGCTGCAATTAAATCTGCCCAGTTTCCTTTTACTACCTGGCTTCCCAGGGCTATGGAAGGTCCCACTGCATCTTCTGCTATATTTTATGGTTCTGTAAGTGTACACATCGGAGTGTTTTTATTACTTCGCACCCATCCTTTTTGGGAAGATATGATGTGGGCAAAAATTACTATCATCATTATTGGAGCGCTCACGGCAATAATTGCCACGCTGATTGCAAGAGTGCAGCCAACGGTTAAAACTCAAATTGCCTATTCATCTGCAGCACAAATTGGTTTAATGTTTATCGAAGTGGCATTAGGCTTTCATTGGCTGGTACTGCTTCATTTTGCAGGAAATGCATTTTTAAGAACTTACCAATTACTGGTTTCTCCTTCGGTATTAAATTATTTGGTACACCATCAATATTTTCATTACGTAAAACCAATGCAAAAACCGGTATCAAAAATAAAAGCTTCTTTATATATGCTGGGTATAAAAGAATGGAATTTAGATACCCTGATGTTTACTTATTTGTGGAGCCCTTTTAAATGGCTGGGAAAACAATTACTGTTTTTACAATCTACTGTTTTAATCGGTTTGCTTTCCCTTGCTGGTATTGGCTTTTTATTGCTCGGTTATACTCAGCAAAATATTATGGCCGCTTTAGGTACTGGCTTTCCCATTATTTTAATGTGTATTGCACTGGCGGTTGTTCTGTTTGCTTTTTCTTATAGACAGTCTGCATTAAAAGCCTGGATATATTTGTTAACCGCCCATTTTTTTATAATGGCAGCCGTATTGGTTAATGCAACTCATATCAGCCCGCTTGAAATTATTTTTTATGCAAGCGGCGTTATACTGGCTTTTCTACTCGGGTATTATTGCCTTAAAAAAATAAAAGCGATTGACAACAATATTTCCTTAAACCAGTATCATGGGTATGTATATGAGCAGGAAACCACAGGTTTTCTATTTTTATTAGCCGCTATGGGTATGCTGGGCTTTCCTTTAACTGCTGCATTCATAGGCATAGATGTACTGTTTACTTATATTCACAGTAACCAGGTAACATTAATAATTTTGATGGCACTGAGTTTTATATTTATCGAGTTGTCGGCTTTTCGGATATTGATTCGAATCTTTTTAGGACCACATAAAAAATTGAACCATCCGGTGGCATTCAGATCATCATAAAAAAAGCGCTCCGAAAATTTCGGAGCGCTTTTTTTATTTTTATAATTACTTAAATATTTAAACCCCCACAAACACTGATCGTTTGTCCTGTGATATAATTACCCATGTCACAAGCCAGGAACAGCGCTGTATTGGCAATGTCTTCTGCACTTGCAAACCTACCCAGGGGAATGCCCGCTTTATATTTATCTCCCGCTTCTCCCTCTTTTAAATAGGCCGTCATATCTGTTTCTACAAATCCGGGGGCTATTGCATTGCATCTGATATTGCGGCTTCCCAATTCTTTGGCCACACTTTTAGTAAATCCTATTACACCTGCTTTGCTGGCTGCATAACTACTCTGGCCCGCATTTCCCATTTCTCCAATAACAGAACTCATGTTAATGATAGCACCACTTCTTGCTTTCATCATAGGTTTTATTACCTGCTTGGTCATGTAAAAAACACTGTTAAGGTTTACGTTAATTACTTCTTCAAATTGCTCAGGAGTCATTCTAAGCAGTAAATTATCTTTAGAAATACCGGCATTGTTCACACATATATCAATGGCCCCAAATTCTTTCAACACATCATTTACAAAAATTTCGCAGGCTGCAAAATTGCCTGCATTACTTTGATAAGCTTTGGCTTTTACACCCATAGCTGTTAATTTTGCCTGCAGTGCTATAGCTCTTTCTGAGCTGCTGTCGCTCACATAGGTAAAGGCAACGTTGGCACCCTGTTCTGCAAATTTTATAGCAATTGCTTCTCCAATGCCACGGGCTGCGCCCGTAACGATGGCTGTTTTTCCCTGCAATAATTTCATATACATATTTTTTATTCAAACAAAAATAAATCAATTCATGCTTATCCCATCAGCTATCATTAATTTATAAAGATTGAATTAAAATAAAAAAACCACAGAAAAAAATAAAAAAAGCTTTCAGTAATACTGAAAGCCTGTTGAGTTAGGTTATGAATTGATTAACGTAACGGAATCTGAACTGAGTTTATGAAAGAGCTGTCTTTATCTACAGCTCTTATAAAAATTAAAGTTGCATCGGTTTCATTTTCAGTTGCAGGCGGCTGCAGTTCTTCTTTTTTGCAGGAACTGGTAGCCACAATAAGTGCAACTGCACTCAATAATAATAAACGGTTTAAAATATTTTTTTGCATTATACTAATTTTTTAAAAATGAGTAACTGATATTTACAGTTGTATGGTTTGCGTATATGTTTTTTTACCCAGTACTTTTCCTTCGGGTATGATGAGCTTTAGTATCTTTTCTTTTTTAGTTATGGGGTCAATCATTATTACTTCATAGTGATCAATGGTTGCATCCTCTTCTACCTGAAAAGTTACCGTGTAGGTTTTATCTGAAACTTTTTGTGCGGTAAACAAAATAAATTTAACTGGCAATACCAGCAGGCTGGCGCAATCCAACACATTACCAGACACCAGGCTTCCAACAGGATACACTTTAATATAGGTAGTTTGCCAACCTGCCGGCGGAGCGCTAAGGCATACTTTATTTGCCTGAACAGTAGAAGGATTAGAATTATTGGCATAACCTGTTACCATAATAGCACCTGAAGGTTTAGGATTCTTTATGAGGTTGTTGGTTATTAAAACAGTTTGTTTGGGATTGTTTTCTGTTTGCGTTACATAGTCACTGGCATAAATAGACTGCTGTCCAGAACTTGTATTATCTACCCCACAGTCCACTAATGTATTGTTGTAGCATTTAATAACGCCATAACCAAAAAGTTCAATACCATTTCCGGTACCCCGGCTCACTTTATTATTATAAACATCCGCATTTGTATTGCCACCTAAGATAATGCCCGCCTGCTGACTGCTTAAATTTAGCAACCCGAAATCATTTACTGTATTATCAAAAATTTTGCAGCCATTTCTCGCATTAGATAACTGTATACCATCCCATTGAGTACGCTCAACCAGGCAATTACTAATTTCAACACTGTCCAAACGTATTGGCACCCGATTCACACCATTATAAACGATTCCATCAGGTGAAGTGTGTCCAACATAAAATCCTTCGCCATTAATATCATGAATCCATAAATTAGTAAACCGAAATTTTGTCATTACATACCCTGGTTGCCAGGTCACAGGATCTGATTGATCATAATCTTGTTTGCAATACACTCCAATGGAGCCACCGGTACACTCTATATTATCGGCCCATATATGATGGCTTTTTGCAATTGCAAGTGGCCCTCCATTAATTTTTATTCCATTTTTAGAATTACCCCCCCATAATTTTATATTATGACAATCGCCCTTAAATCGAAAGGCTGTAGTAGTTAATACAGTTTGTGGCATAATCACAAGGTCGCGGCAGTTATCTCCCCTTACACCATAAAATTCTATAACAGAATAATTATTGCCGGTAATTTTCACAGTGTCACCACCCTTCCAGGCACTTCCATTTGGTCTGTAAATTTCTCCGGGACTTGTTTGTGAAATGTAATGTGTAACAGGGGCGGCATTGTTGCATTGAGCATAGCTCATCCTTCCGCTCAGCAGGAGCAGAAGAACCAGTAAAAGGTTTTTCATATTTGATATTGGTTTTTAAAGTACTTCGTATGCTTCATGCACACGTAGTTAAAGTTTTGGGAGGTTTACCAACAACTATACCAATTCTTCTTAATCGAAACGTGGAATTGCTATTTTTATGTTGTTGAATTATTACAATTACCGGTAGTAATTAAACCTTAAATTCTATCCTTATATATATTGTAATAACGATTAAGAGATCATAATAATTAATCCTTAATGTGGATGAGTATAAATGTGGAAAACTTTAAAAGAGAAAAAAGCAGCGTTGTATTTATTATAAGAATTTATAAATTTCTTCTATAAACTTTCTTTCATTACAAAGCCTGGGCACTTTATGTTGCCCTCCCATTTTGCCCTTGCTTTGCAACCACTGTGCAAAAGATCCTTTGGGTAACATTTTTACAACCGGCAACCGCAGGGCAATATTTTTATAACGCTTTGCTTCATAATCACTGTTGGTTTCTTTGAGGGCTGCATCCAGTTCCTGGGTAAATACTTCCAGGCTTTCAGGTTCTTTTTCAAACTCTATCAACCACTCATGGGCGCCGTTACTATTTTCGGTAAAAAATAATGGAGCGGCTGTATAGTCACTTACTATGGCACCGGTATTATGCGATGCCACAGCAATTGCTTTATCACTATTATCTACAATTACTTCTTCGCCAAAGGCATTCATATAATGTTTTAGCCTGCCCGTAACCACAATTCGGTAGGGGTTAACAGAGGTAAAACGAACGGTATCACCTACCAGGTACCGCCATAAACCACCATTAGTACTTATGATTATAGCATAGTTCCTGTTTAACTGCACCTGGTTAAGACCTATTGTTTTGGGCGATGGTTTTCCATATTCTTCTGTGAGCATGAACTCATAAAAAATACCATGCTCTGTAAAAAGTGTCATGCCATCATCGTCTGGTTTTTCCTGTGCAGCAAAAAAACCTTCGCTTGCATTGTACACTTCCAGGTAGTTGATGGGAGCGCCTATAATTTTTTCAAAATGATCCCGGTAAGGAACAAATGATACACCACCATTTATGTACAACTCCAGGTTGGGCCAAACTTCTTTTATGTTGCTGGCTTGTTTTATTTCCAGTATGCGTTTTAGTAATATCAAAGTCCAGGTGGGTACCCCTGCAATGGAAGTCACATTTTCGTTGGCAGTAATTTGTGCCAGTTGTTCAATTTTATTTTCCCATTCATCCATCAGTGCAATACTAAGTTCCGGTGTGCGCAACCATTGACCCCAAAAAGGAGTGTTTTGCATTAAAACTGCACTAAGATCTCCGTATTGAATTTCTTCGTTTACTTTATTTATCTGGTGAGAACCGCCAATTACAAGCCCTTTACCAGTTAGCAGATCGCTGCCAGGAAAATTTTTATAGTAATTACTAAGCAAATCTTTGTTGGCCTTGTAATGATTATCCTGCAGGCTTTCGTCGCTTATAGGAATAAATTTACTTTTATCATTGGTTGTACCACTGCTTTTGGCAAACCATTTTACGGGTGTGTTCCATAATACATTCTCCTCGCCATCCATCATCCGCATAATGTAAGGACGCATATCGTCATACTCATGAATAGGTACATTTTTTTTAAAATCCTTTAAGTTAAAAAGCCTGTTGAAACGATATTTTTTTCCGAAGGCAGTGTATTGCGCAGCAGAAACAAGGTCCTGCAACACATCACGTTGAGCTGCAACCGGATGACTTATCCAGTTATCAATACGCCATGTTCTCATACGTGCAAGTATAGATATAACAGGAGAAAGTAATTTCATTTCCGGAAAGATAAAAAAATACACCGATATTATAGCTTATTGCTGCAGATGATACATATCATAAACATCTTTACATAAAACGATAGAACAATTATGGAAGCAGAGGGCTGTCGTTGGCCGCTTCTGTGTGCAGGTAATCTTTTCTTTTTAATTCAAAATTTCTTCCCAGGTACAGTTTTCTTACCTGTTCATCATTGGCCAGTTCTTCGGCAGTACCATGTTTAAAAATTTTTCCATCAATTAGCAGGTAGGCCCTGTCACAGATAGAGAGGGTTTCATTTACATTATGATCAGTAATAAGTATACCGATATTTTTATATTTAAGTTTGGCTACAATTGCCTGTATATCTTCTACTGCAATTGGATCTACCCCGGCAAAAGGTTCATCTAATAAAATAAATTTAGGATCTACTGCAAGTGCCCGGGCAATTTCTGTTCTTCTTCTTTCGCCTCCACTCAGGGTATCGCCATTATTTTTCCGCACGTGCTGCAACCTGAATTCATTCAACAGGGTTTCCATTTTTTCTTTTTGAGCTGCTTTTTTAAGTTTGGTCATCTCCAGCACTGCCATAATATTATCTTCTACACTCAGCTTTCTAAATACACTTGCTTCCTGCGGCAGGTAGCCAATACCCATCTGCGCCCTTTTATACATGGGCAGTTTGGTAATATTAATATCGTTTAAAAAAACTTCCCCTTCATCTGGTTTTATCAACCCTACCACCTGGTAAAAAGAAGTAGTTTTACCAGCTCCGTTAGGTCCCAGCAAACCCACAATCTCACCCTGGCTCACATTAAACGACACATTGTTTACCACTGTGCGGCTTCCGTAAATTTTTACTAAGTTTTTTGTTTGTATCGTTAAACTCAATGGAATGTAGTTTTAGCAAAAATAAGTGATGTGGTATTAGGTTCATTAAATTTATAACAGATTACCATAACTTTAAAACATGTTTACCAGCAACTGAACATTTTTCCTGCATGAGAAAAAATATTTTCACTTTACTGTTATTGATGGTTTCAATAAAAAATTTTGCACAAAAGGAAATGCAAAACATTCGTATTGGCTATCATAAGGTACAATATATTGCCGCTGGCGACTCTGTGAATAACCTGCAGCAGGCAGAAGCATATCTTGCCGCAGGAAAATATTTATACAGCCAACACTCCGATCTTAACCTTGGTATAGCTAAAGATAATTACTGGGTTACTTTTAAAGTGATTAATCCTTCATCTTTGGAAAAAGACTTTATTATTAACCTTGAAAATCCAAGGCTCAATGATATTTCGGTATATATTAAAGATAGCCAAAGGCTGATACATGAATACAGACTTGGAGACTATTTTCCCTTTTCAACAAGGATGATATATCAAAATTATTTTGCCATTCCCATTAATTTTAATGACGCCGCTACCCAAACCGTTTTTTTATTTATCAGGCATAAAGGCAACACACTGCAGGTGCCCATCAAACTTTTAAACAACAACAGCTTTTACAAATCACTGGAAAATAATTATATCATCACCGGCATTACTACAGGCGTATTGCTACTCACTTTTTTGTTTGCGGTGTTTTTTTTCATACAATCAAAAAGCAGGATGTTTGGCGTTTATGCTTTGTATGCACTTTTTTTATGGGCCTGGTTATGGAATACCGAGGGCTATGGCTTTCAGTTTATTTATCCCACCCATCCGGAATGGGCTACCCGTATCGGGCCGGGCCTTAGTGTGTTGGTACTTGTTTTTTTTATAGCCTGCTGTTTGCAGTTTTGTAAATCTTTTGATGTTAAAAGCCGGTTACGAAAAGTCTTAAATGCACTCATGTATATGCTGGCCATATGGGGTATGCTGCCTTTTCTGCTTTTTATAGAGATTAGCAATTCCAACATGAGGCTGTTTCTTTCAGTACATTTTACATTAGAAATCCTCAGCGTATTGTTATTGATATCCTATCTTCTATGGGTAGCCATCACTAAAAATAAAATAGTGTGGTTTTATTTTGCAGCAGTAATCATCAGCATGTTATTCTCTGCCATTTTGGTGGCTAAACATTCCGGTTGGCTCAATCTCCCGGTTTCTTCCGGCATTTTTATGGGCATGGGTTCTATTATAGAAATGATAGTAATGACTGCGGGCATCACCCTGCAGTTTTATACTTACAAAAAAGAAAAAGAAGCACTGCTGATCTCTTACCTGCAACAGCAGAAAGACATCAACCAACAAATACTGATGACAGAAGAAGCTGAAAGAAAACGAATAGCCCGGGAACTACATGATGATATTGGCGCAGGCCTTACCCGTATTACATTAATGAGCGATGCTGCTAAAAACAAATTAAATGTATCGGCAAAAGAGATAGAAGAAATTGCACTAACCTGCCGAAGGTTAGTGGGTAATATGGGAGAAATTGTTTGGAGTCTAAACCCGGAAAACAATTCGCTTGAAGCGCTGATTGCTTACCTGAGAGAAGAGCTGCATAAATTATTGGAATACTCCGGCATTGAATACAGTATTCATTTACCGGAATCGGGTAGCGGTATTCTTCTAAGTAATGAACAAAGACGTAACATACTGCTTGTAACAAAAGAAGTGGTGCACAATGCAGTAAAATACAGCCACGCAACAAATATTACTGTACATTCAAAAATACAGTTAAACAATTTGAATGTAATAGTAAAAGATGATGGCCATGGTTTTGATGAAACCATGGTAAGAAAAGGAAACGGGTTAAGGAACATCCGGCAACGAATACAGGAATTGGGCGGAACAATATCCATCAACAGTGAAGCAGTAAAAGGAACCACTGTAGAATTTAATGTAAAAATAAGTTGATACTACTTTTTTCACATTGCAGGTTTACGGATTAATAAACATATTTGAACCATATTTATAATCAGGTAATTATGGTGAATTGCTTTTCAGACAAATTTATATCAACACACATGAGCCTTACATTGCAAAGCATAGCCATTATTGAAGATGATGATACTATAAGAGATTACCTGGCAGAACAGGTGCAACTGCATATTGATGTACAGGAATTGCGACTGTTTAAGAATGCAGAAGATGCGTTGGCTGCACTCACATCAGAACCTGCTACCATTGTTTTGTTTGATGTGCAGCTCCCGGGTATGAATGGTATAGAATGTATGCGCCGGCTTAAAATTATTCATCCTCAAATGTTATGTATGGTGCTTACTGTATATGATAAACCCGATACTGTTTTTGAAGCGCTGAAAGCAGGTGCTGTGAGTTACTTATTAAAATCTACTTCGTCAGAAAAAATACTGGAAGCTATTGAAGAAGTGTACCATGGCGGCAGCCCCATAAGCAGCCAGATAGCAAGGAAAGTGATTGAAGCATTTGCCGTAAAAGAAAAAACAAATGATCATTTTCAATTGCTTAGCCGCAGAGAACAGGAAATTATTGAGGAACTGGCCAGGGGTTTCAGATATAAAGAAATAGCAGAAAAATTATTTTTAAGTGTAGATACGGTGCGAACACATATCCGTAACATTTATGAAAAACTACAGGTAAATTGCCGCATTGAAGCACTTAAAAAAACAGGACTAATTTAAATAGCTATCTTTTATTGCACAACAATTTATAATTAAAAACCCCGTTTTAATTTTAACCAAAACCATAAACTCAAAAAAATGAAAAAAGTACTTTTATTAATGCTTGTAACAATCAGCACCACTACATTATGTGCCCAGGAAATAAAAGACAATGAGGAACCGAACGAAACTGCTGCTAAAAAAAATATTGTAAAAATAAACCTGCCCGCTCTTGCGCTTAAAAATATTACTGTGCAGTATGAAAGGGCTATCTCAAAAAAAATGACCGTAGCAGGCACATTTCGCCTTATGCCAAAAGGCAGTATTCCATTTAAAAAAACTTTTATAAAAGTAGCCGATGACCCCGAAACAGAACGCCAGTTAAATAACCTGGAGATTGGCAATATGGCCTTTATGCCGGAGATTAGATTTTACCTTGGCAAAAAAGGTGCTTTTCATGGTTTTTACCTGGCCCCATTTGCAAGCATTGCAAAGTATGACGCCAATCTTCTTTTTGAATATGATGATAATGGCAGTACTAAAACAATTCCTTTATCTGGAAGCGTAAACAGTTTTACCGGTGGGTTAGTGATGGGTGCTCAATGGAAACTGAGCAAATCATTATACCTCGACTGGTGGATCCTTGGCCCTAATTATGGTAATTCCAAAGGAGACATTTCAGGAAAAAAAACATTGACAGTATCTGAACAACAATCCCTCAGAGATGAACTGGATGCACTGGATGTTCCGCTTACAAATTTTACCTACAACGTAGATGGAAACGGCGCAACAGTTAATTTTAAAGGGCCATGGGCAGGATTAAGATCAGGAATATGTATCGGAATAAATTTTTGATGCCGCAATAATTTTATTTTTATGCCCCCTGTCTTTACAAAGACGGGGGTTTTTATTTTGCCAAACTTGTAATGAAAAGAAAGCGGGCCTTAAACTGGTTGCTGC
>JBBRFX010000105.1:0-14320 GCA_038241275.1 Chitinophagales bacterium | reverse complement strand
AACGAATAACGAGAAACGAGAAACGAGAAACGAATAACGAGAAACGAATAACGAGAAACGAATAACGAGAAACGAATAACGAATAACATCCAAACAAATTAAAAATGATCATAGATACCATACAAAACGCATCCAGATATTTCTCCCTTCATCCGTTGTTTGCAAAAGCGTTTCAGTTCATTAACCAAACTGATCTTGCAAATGCAGCAGATGGCAAGTCGGATATTGCCGAAGGCTTAAAAGCCATCATCAGCAATGCCCCGGGAAAAACAAAAGAAGCCAGCCTTGCAAAATTTGAATGTCATGATAAAAACATAGATATACAACTTTGTGTGAATGGTGTAGAAACCATTGGCTGGAAACCAAGAGAAAAATGTATAAGTGCCAATGGAGATTATAATGATGAAAAAGATGTACTTTTTTTTTGCGATACACCCGATATGTTTTTTCAGTTGACCAACGGGCAGTTTGCCATTTTCTTTCCGGAAGATGTGCATGCGCCAATGATTGGCGAAGGAGCAATAAAAAAACTTGTGATCAAAGTAAAAATATAATAAAGTTGTCGCTATCACATATGCTTGAATTGCCCTGGCCTTCAGGCCGGGGATAAAGGAATAGAAAAATTTTACAAGGGCCTTAGCCCATTATCTAAATAAAATAATATGAGCAACACACAACAGGTAACAGATTCCATCATTCAACAGGGAATGCTTCCATTGTATTTTAATGCAGATGAAACAGTAAGTGTAGAGATACTCCGGTCACTCTACAAAGCCGGCGTAACTGCAGTAGAATATACCAACCGTGGCGAAGCTGCATTAAAGAATTTTACTAAAATGGTAGCAATAAGAAATGAAGAGATGCCCGGCATTTTGCTGGGAGTGGGTACCATTAAAAATTTAAAACAGGCAGAAGAGTATATGGTTGCCGGTGCCGATTTTTTGGTGAGTCCCGGATTTGTAAAAGAAGTAGCAGACTATGCCGTGAGCAGGGATATTTTTTATGCACCCGGTTGTATGACCCCTTCAGAAATTATTGCTGCAGAAAATGCCGGTGTTACGTTTATTAAATTATTTCCGGGCAATATGCTGGGCCCCGATTTTTTGAGTGGCATTAAAGATATCTTTCCTAAATTATTATTTATGCCAACCGGTGGTGTAGATACTACTAAAGAAAATATTGAAGGCTGGTATAAAGCCGGTGTTTGTGCGGTAGGGATGGGAAGCAAACTGGTAAGTAAAAAATTAATGGAAGCAAAGGATTACGCTACCATAGAAAGTGAAACAAAAACTGTTTTAGCATTAATTGCAACCATAAAAAACTAAATCCTCATGACAAAACAAACGATTGGAAAATACCGGTGGACGATTTGTACCCTGCTATTTTTTGCCACCACAGTTAATTACCTGGATAGGCAGGTACTAAGTCTTTTGCAACCTTACCTGGCCGAAAAATTTAGCTGGACCAATACTGATTATGCAAATATTACAGCCGTATTTCAGTTTGTATATGCATTCTCTATGTTATTTGCCGGTAGAATCATTGATAAACTTGGAACAAAAAAAGGATATGCCCTGGCCATTATTATATGGTCGTTGGCTGCCATTGTTCATGCAGTAGCCATTCCTATTGGCGAATCTATTTCAGCTCTGTTGGGTTGGGCAGGTATTGCAGCATTTTCTGTTTCTGTTTTAGGTTTTATGTTTTCCCGTGCGCTGTTGGCATTTGGTGAAGCAGGTAATTTTCCGGCAGCTATCAAAGCCACTGCAGAATATTTTCCAAAAAAAGAAAGGTCTTTTGCAACCGGTATCTTTAATTCGGGTGCCAATGTAGGAGCTATCCTTGCACCGCTTACTGTTCCGTGGATTAAAATGCATTGGGGTTGGGAAGCTGCGTTTATAGCAATGGGAGCTATCGGCTTTATCTGGTTAATTTTTTGGATGGTAATGTATGAAAAACCAGAAAAGCAAAAAAGAATGTCTGCAGCCGAGCTGGCCTATATTCAAAGTGGTGAAGAAGAAATGGAAACAGCAACTACAGCAGGAGCAGTGGAAGAAAAAGTTTCCTGGATAAAATTATTGAGCTACAAACAAACCTGGGCTTTTACATTCGGAAAATTTATGACAGATGGTGTGTGGTGGTTTTTCCTTTTTTGGTTACCTGCTTATTTAAAAGCGCAATATGGCATTATAGATGATGCCGTGATGTTGCCGTTAGCCGTTTTATACACATTAGCCATGGTAGGAAGTGTGAGTGGAGGATGGTTTCCTATGTACTTTATCAAAAAAGGAAATAAAGTGTATGATGCAAGAATGAAAGCCATGCTTGTGATCGCATTGTTTCCACTTGTGGTTTTAGCAGCTCAGCCATTGGGTTATATCAGTTTCTGGATACCTGTAATACTAATTGGTATCGGGGCTTCTGCACACCAGGCATGGTCTGCCAATTTATTTACTACCGTTAGTGATATGTTTCCTAAAAAAGCAGTGGGTTCTGTAGTGGGTATTGGCGGTATGGCCGGCGGTTTAGGCGGCGTGGTAATGTCTAAGTTGGGTGGTGGTTTGTTTGATCATTACAAAGCATTGGGACATATTGAAACCGGTTATACCATCATGTTTACTATTTGCGCAGTAGCGTATTTAATTGCATGGACCGTAATGAAATTATTGGTACCTAAGTATAATCCTATTACTGATTTGTGAGGGAAGGATGTGAATGGTGAATGGTGAAAAGTCAAAGGTCAAAAGTCAAAGGTGAAAGGTCAAAGATCAAAAGTCAAAGGTGAAAGGTGAAAGGTGAACGCCTCCTAAAACCTATAAGGGTTTGTGTTGGCTTTTGTGGGATGGGAAACCTTATAGTGTTTTAATTTTGTCCCTGAGTTAAGTGTGAAAAGTGAAAGGTGAAAGGTCAAAGTTCAAAGCCTGCCAATAGCTAAGAGACTTGATAAAGCCTCAATTTCAAAATAGCATCCAACGGTCACAACCTTATTAAAAAGGCATTTAAAAATTAAATTTTTTAAATGCCTTTTTTGTGTGATGTCAATAGCAGCCGCTATTTTTCACAAGAAATATTAATAAGTTTTACGCAAAAATCTGAGCGGATATTTATGCCATGTTGAATAAACAAAACCCTAGAAGCGATGTTTAAAATGTATGATATTTCAAATCGTCAACAGCAGTTTCATAGCGCTGTTTTATACATCATAACAAAATATTAATACCTATACCGCCCATTTTAATTTGAAAACCTTAGCTTTGCGTCAATAAATTATAATTAAAGCATTGAACCAAAGTACATACTATATTATTTTGCCCGCTTCATCTGCCTCATTATCACTCCGACGACCTGGTTGCTGATAGGCCGAGCATAACCATCTGCCCCTATCAGTGAAAAAATCCCCCGGACTAGTTGCATTATAGATGCACATTTTCATTTTATCTTTTTTCATCCTTTCAATTTCAAATAAATTGGAACAAGCAAGTATCATTATCAGAACTGCTACAGCAGCAGATTTATCATACGCACATATTATTACTGCAGAAATGGAATCTTCTGCCAAAGCCAGGGGCACAGGTATTGCTCAACGCACACCCGAATACGTAGCCAAAAAAATGGAAGAGGGTAAGGCAGTAATTGCTGTGACAGCTTCCGGCGACTGGGTTGGTTTCTGTTATATTGAAGCATGGGGCCACGATTCTTTTGTGGCCAACAGCGGACTGATAGTAGCGCCTGCCTTTCGGAAAAGCGGTGTAGCCAAAAAAATAAAAGAAAATATTTTTAAGCTCTCCAGGCAAAAGTACCCACATGCAAAAATATTTGGTTTAACCACCGGTCTTGCTGTGATGAAGATCAATTCTGATCTTGGATATGAACCCGTAACTTATAGCGAACTGACAGATGATGAGCAGTTTTGGGCAGGATGCAAAAGCTGTGTGAACTTTGATATCCTGATGAGTAAAGACAGAAAAAACTGTATGTGCACGGCAATGCTATACGATCCTGTTGATCATTATGAACCTGAAGAAACAGCAGAGGATTTTAAACAGCATTCTAAATTATATGAACGTTTCATGCGCATTAAACAAAGTAAACTGATGAAATTTTTAATGGGTAACCAGAAAATTTCAGGAGCAGGTAAATCGGTGTTACGTTTCTTTTTTAATTTTTAAAAATTCTTTTCAATCATGTCTAATAATATTAATTCCCTTTCATTTGATGATTCGGTCATTCCTTCGGGAGAAGGCAAAAAACTGGTGCTGGGTTTTAGCGGAGGGTTGGATACCAGTTTTTGTGCAGTTTTTCTTGCAAAAGACAAAGGCTATGAAGTACATTCTGTATTGGTAAATACCGGTGGTTTCAGCCGGCAGGAACTGGATGAAACGGAAGCACATGCATATAAACTGGGTGTAACTACCCATACCACTATTGATGCAGTGAAGAATTATTACGACAGCATTGTAAAATACCTGGTGTTTGGAAATGTATTAAAAAACAATACCTATCCCTTAAGCGTAAGTGCCGAAAGACTAAGCCAGGCATTGAACATTGCATTACATGCCAAAAAAATGAATGCAGCGGCAGTGGCACATGGCAGTACCGGTGCAGGCAATGACCAGGTAAGATTTGATATGATCATTAACAGCATGTTACCCGGCGTGGAGATTATCACACCGATAAGGGATATGAAATTGAGCAGGGAAGCCGAAATAGCTTACCTCAAAGAAAATGGCGTAAGCATGAATTTTGAAAAATCTGCTTATTCCATCAATAAAGGTTTATGGGGCACAAGTGTAGGAGGAAAAGAAACTTTAAAAAGCAACGGCATGTTGCCGGAAGAAGCATGGCCTACGCAGTTGGATACTTCATTAAAAGCTGAGAACATTAAATTGTCATTTGTACAGGGTCAATTGTCAATGGTAAATGATCAACAATTTTCGCATCCTGCAGAAGCGATACAATATTTACAAAAAATTGCAGGCCCTTATGCTATAGGCAGGGATGTGCATGTGGGCGATACCATTATCGGTATCAAAGGCCGTGTAGGTTTTGAAGCAGCAGCACCCATGGTTATCCTTAAAGCACATCATGCATTGGAAAAACATGTGCTTACCAAATGGCAGTTAAATTTAAAAGATAATCTATCACAATTTTATGGCAACTGGCTGCATGAAGGACAGATCATGGATCCTGTGATGAGAGATATTGAAAGCTTTTTAGAAAGCACGCAGGCGCATGTTACCGGTGAAGTATTTGTAGAATTATTGCCATACCGCTTTGTGGTTACAGGTATCGAATCAAAGTATGACCTTATGAGTAATCGTTTTGGCAGTTATGGCGAAATGAATACCGGTTGGACGGGTGAGGATGTTCGTGGATTTTCAAAGATCTTTGGCAACCAAACGGGTATTTATCATTCGGTGAAGGAGGAGGCGGAGAAGGGTTGAGAAGTTTAAGGGTTTAACGTTTAAGGGTTCAACGTTTAACGTTTTTTCAACTCGTGATTTCGTATAGGTTCAAGTGGTTTCAAAGCCTGCCGGTAGGCAGGGTTCAGGAGGATAGGATATTTAGAATGTAGTTTTTTTATTTTGAATTTTTTAGCATGAGTGCAAATAAAATTAAAGTCGGAATTATTGGCGGCGCAGGTTATACCGGCGGGGAGCTGATCAGGATATTACCGAATCATCCGCAGGCGGACATTATTTTTGTGCAAAGCAAAAGCAATGCAGGTAACCTGTTGAGCAAAGTACATGAAGATTTAATTGGTGATACGGAGATATTGTTTTCGGCTGATCATCATTTTGATATTGATGTATTGTTTTTTTGTGCAGGGCATGGAGAAGCAATGAAATTTGTAAATGAAAATAACATTCCTGCTGCAATAAAATTAATTGATATCGGCAATGATTTTCGGTTAAAGGAAGATGCGCAGGCAGGCGACAGAAATTTTATTTATGGTTTACCTGAATTAAACAGGGAGGAAATTAAGAAAGCTAATAGTATTGCCAACCCCGGATGTTTTGCAACTGCAATTCAGCTTGGTTTATTGCCGCTTGCCAAGGAAGGGTTGCTAAATGATATTTACACTACAGGAATCACAGGTTCTACCGGTGCCGGGCAATCGCTTTCCGGCACTTCGCATTTTAGCTGGAGGGCCAATAATATACAGGCATATAAAACACTCAGTCATCAACACCTTGCTGAGATAGGTGAATCACTCTTGCAATTGCAGGCGCACAAAGATATCGATCTGAATTTTGTACCATGGAGAGGCGATTTTACCAGAGGGATATTTGTCAGTTCTCAATTGCATTGTGATCTTAGTATTGAAGAACTAACGGTGATATACAACGGGTTTTACAAAGACCATCCGTTTGTACAAATTAGTAAAGATCCCATCAGTATGAAGCAGGTGGTAAACACAAACAAAGCGGTGATTCAATTAGAAAAGGTGGGTGCCAAACTGGTAGTACATTCAGCAATAGACAATTTATTAAAAGGTGCCAGCGGCCAGGCGGTGCAGAATATGAACCTGATGTTTGGCCTGGAAGAGACGGCGGGGCTTAGGTTGAAGGGGGTGGGGTTTTAGGAAGGCAAAAGTCAAAAGTAAAAAGTAAAAAGTAAAAAGTAAAAAGTGAAAAGTCAAAAGTCAAAAGTCAAAAGTGAAAAGTGAAAAGTCAAAAGTGAAAAGTCAAAAGTCAAAAGTGAAAAGTGAAAAGTCAAAAGTGAAAAGTCAAAAGTGAAAAGTGAAAAGTGAAAGGTCAAAAGTCAAAGGTTCACAAAACCCCGCCTACCGGCAGGCAGGCTATAAGGTTTGTGTTGGGTTTTGTGGATAGGGAACCTTAGAGTGTTTTAATAATGCCGGTAAAAAAAAGTGAAAAGCCAAAAGTGAAAGGCCAAAACCCAGCCTACCGGCAGGCAGGCTATAAGGGTTTGTGTGTTGGGTTGTGTGCGGGGAAACCTTATAGTGTTTTAATATTGTCTTTGCTGGTGAAAAAAAGCCAAAAGTCAAAAGTGAAAGGCTGAAGCTTATTGGCAAATATATATTTCAACATTTTTGAACGATACCAATTTATTTAATAAACCAACAAACCAGGTTCCCCTTTTGGGGACAGGGGCACATGAAATTATTTGACGTATATCCTCTCAACGACGTGACCATTGTAAAAGCCATGGGCGCTTATGTATGGGACGATAAGGGAACAAAATATCTTGACCTCTATGGTGGTCATGCAGTAATAAGTATAGGTCATACCAACCCGCATTGGGTAAAACGAATTGAAGACCAGTTGCACCAGATTTCTTTTTATTCCAACTCCATCAAAATTCCTTTGCAACAGGAGTTGGCAGACAAACTGGGCAAAGTTTCCGGCAAAGAAGATTATCAATTGTTTCTTTGTAATTCCGGCGCAGAAGCCAATGAAAATGCATTGAAACTGGCTTCGTTTTATAATGGAAGAAAAAAAATAATTGCATTTAAAAAAGCTTTTCACGGCCGCACATCATTGGCAGTTGCAGCTACAGATAATCCTTCTATAGTGGCGCCGGTAAATGAAACAGATAATGTGTTGTTTCTTGCTTTTAATGATGAAACAGCCTTGCAGCAGGCATTTGCCCAACATGAAATTGCTGCAGTAATCATAGAAGGTATTCAGGGTGTAGGAGGAATTAATGTGGCCAGTGAATCTTTCTTAAGAAAAATCAGAACATTGTGTGATGAATATAATGCAGTGTACATAGCAGATTCGGTGCAATGTGGTTATGGCAGAAGCGGAAAATTTTATTCGCATGATTTTGCAGGCGTGTATGCAGATATTTATACCATGGCCAAAGGAATGGGCAATGGATTTCCGATAGGTGCTATTTCTATTGCTCCAAAATTTGCAGCCAAACATTTTATGCTGGGTACTACATTTGGTGGCAACCATTTGGCATGCGCTGCAGCATTGGCTGTGCTGGAAGTAATGGATGAACAAAACCTGATGGCTAATGCAACAGTAATTGGAAACTATCTTACAGAAGCTTTACAAAAATTACCCGATATAATAGAAGTTAGAGGAAGGGGTTTGATGATAGGTATTGAATTACCGGACAGCATGAAACATGTGAAGAAAAATTTATTGTATAAGCACCAGATTTTTACCGGGGAGGCCAAACCAAATATAATCAGGTTATTGCCGGCATTAAATATTACCAAAAGGGAAGCAGATATTTTTTTAGAAGCGATCAAAATAGAATTAGAGGCATGACAAATTTTATTTCAGTAAATGATGCGGATGATATCAATGCTTTGGTAGAAAAAGCATTGTATTATAAAGCCAATCCGCTGGCAGACCTGGCTTTGGGAGCACAAAAAAAAATCGGTTTATTATTTTTAAACCCAAGCCTTCGCACCCGCATCAGCACGCAGGTGGCAGCAAAAAACCTGGGAATGGAAGCCATTGTATTTAATGTAGATAAAGATGGCTGGGCACTGGAATTTGCAGAAGGCGCCATCATGAATGGCAACAGCGTAGAACATATTAAAGATGCAGCACCCGTGCTGGGAAGTTATTTTGATATTTTATGCATCCGCACATTTCCTTCTTTAAAAAACCGGGAAGAAGATTATGCAGAGCACATTATTAATCAATTTATAAAATATGCCGGCGTGTCTATCGTGAGCCTGGAGAGTGCCACTTTGCATCCGCTGCAGTCTTTGACGGATATTATTACGATGCAGGAGGCTTGGAAAGGTGAAAGGTCAAAGCTGAAAGCTGAAGGGGCAGAGGTTGAAGGTGAAAGGTCAAAGGTGAAAGGTGAAAGGGCAGAGCTGAAAGGAAGGAAGCCTAAAGTAGTATTGACATGGGCGCCGCATATCAAACCCTTGCCACAATGCGTGGCCAACTCATTTGCACAATGGGTAAATGCATGGGGCGAAGCAGACTTTGTAATAACTCACCCCATAGGTTATACGCTGGATGAACAATTTACCAATGGAGCAACCATTACGCATAACCAGGAGGAAGCATTAAAAAATGCGGATTTTGTGTATGTGAAAAACTGGAGTTCTTTTAATAATTACGGTGCGATGCCGGAAGTAAAAGGCGAGTGGATGCTTACCAATGAAAAACTACAACCATCCAATAATGCTAAAGTAATGCATTGCCTGCCGGTGAGAAGAAATGTAGAACTGAGTGATGAATTGCTGGACGGCCCTGATAGCCTGGTAACACAGCAGGGAGCAAACAGGGTGTGGGCTGCACAGGCGGTGATTGGGGAGATTCTTAGAACAAAAGTCAAAAGTCAAAAGTCAAAAGTAAAAAGTCAAAAGTCAAAAGCGAATAGTCAAAAGTGAATAGTCAATAGTGAATGGTGAAAGTCAAAATTTAATATTTCAATGAAAGAGTCTTTATTGGTCATAAAAATTGGGGGTAATATCATTGATGATGAAGGGAAACTTTCGTTGTTCTTAAAAGATTTTGCTTCTATTAAAGGCCATAAAATATTGGTACATGGTGGCGGCAAGATGGCTACCCGTGTGGCAGAGGTAATGGGTATATCGCAACAATTAATAGATGGCAGAAGGATTACCGATGCAGAAACGCTGAAAGTAATAACCATGGTTTATGCCGGATACATTAATAAAAATATCGTGGCGCTTTTGCAGGCTGCAGGTTGCAACGCTGTTGGCTTATGTGGTGCAGATGGTAATGTGATAAAAGCTCATAAGAGAATCCACCCGGTAACTGATTATGGTTTTGTGGGTGATGTTGATGAAGTGAATGCAGGTTTAATTCAATCATTGGTTGAGCAAAATGTTTCCCTGGTTTTTTCGCCGCTTACACATAACGGGCAGGGTTTATTGCTGAACACCAATGCAGATACCATTGCACAGGAAATAGCCAAAGCCATGAGTGTTTTGTATGAAGTTTCGCTGGTTTATTGTTTTGAAAAACCCGGCGTTTTAATGAATGCAACGGATGATAACAGTGTGATTAAAAACATTACGTTAACTTCCTTTATAGACTTAAAAGAAAAAAATATTATTAGGGAGGGAATGATTCCAAAACTTCAAAATGCTTTTGCAGCATTAGAGGCCGGCGTAAAAGTTGTAACCATTGGCCATGCGGATAACCTGCAACAATTAATTCATCAGCAATCTGGTACTTCCATAATAAATGAATAAAGAGAGGATACATATCATCACTAAAAATGCTATTGGGTTGTTACAGCAACTCATCGCTATACCATCTTTAAGTAAAGAGGAAAATAACACCGCTACCTGCATTGAAAATTTTCTGAAAGAAAAGGGAATAGTGGTTTTTAGATTAATGAATAATGTATGGGCCTGCAACAAAAATTTTGATGCAGCCAAACCTACTATCCTGTTGAACTCACATCATGATACCGTTGCTGCCAATGCGGCTTACACAAGAGATCCGCATCAGCCATCCATAGAAGGAAATAAATTATTTGGCCTGGGAAGTACTGATGCCGGGGCTTCGCTGGTGAGCCTGATGGCCGCTTTTTTATATTTTTATGATGCCGTAAATCTGCCTTATAATATTGTATTTGCTGCCAGTGCCGAAGAAGAAATCAGCGGAAGGGATGGCATTGAAAAATTATTTGCAGATGAAACATTCATAAAACATTTTAAGCAGCCGGATAGTTTTGCCATCGTAGGAGAACCCACTCAACTTGAACTGGCCATTGCAGAAAAGGGTTTGATGGTGCTGGATTGTATAGCTCATGGAAGGGCAGGGCATGCAGCCAGGGATGAAGGAGACAATGCGATTTATAAGGCCATGGATGCAATCAACTGGTTTAGTAATTTTAAATTTGAAAAAGTTTCTCCTGTTTTAGGTCCTGTTAAAATGACCGTTACTTCTATTCATACTCAAAATAAGGCTCATAATGTAATTCCTGCAGCCTGTAGTTTTGTAGCAGACATCAGGGTAAATGAATTGTATACCCATGAAGAAATTCTGGAAACTATCAAAAATAATGTAACGGTGGATGTGACGCCAAGAAGTACAAGAATGCGTTCTTCTTCCATTGATATCCATCACCCGGTTATAAAGGCAGGTTTGTCTTTGGGAAAAACTACTTATGGTTCACCTACCACATCCGACAAGGCATTGATACCATTGCCGTCGCTCAAATGCGGTCCCGGCTTTAGCGGGCAAAGTCATAGTGCTGATGAGTTTGTAGCATTGAGTGATATTGAAGATGGCGTAAGTTTTTACATAGCGCTCTTACAAGGTTTAGGATTGAAGGAGTAAATTTTAAAAAGTAAATAAACCAAGGGTGAATTTTAATGTAAGCTTCCATTAAATGTTCAGCAGCATTTTATCTTCAAAACAGAACTCAGGTAGGTTGAAGTTATGCCTGCCATGGTAAATGCGGCCTTTGTTCGGGACAAAAGATTTAATTTATCTTAAACATATAACTGTGCAAACTATTTCAATTGATGAACTTAGGGATTTTTTAAACTCTTTCGAGTTTCCAATACGGCCTATACAAAAGAAAATATGTTTTCCGATTATTCAAAGAATTTATCGCAAAACGATTATAGAAGTACAATTTGAAAATATTAATATTGACAATTCTTTATTGATAAATGGACATCATAGGTACTTATGTTCATTACTATCTTTTAAAAATATAGATACAAATAAATGGAAAAGCCCGTCTCAAATCGCACCTCTTCAATGGAATGAAATAGAGATTGATTTGGAAGACTGGGAATCAATTGAAATTATTAATCGCCATAATTTTTTAGATGCAGCCAGAAATAATATAGATGTTAAAACGCTGGAAGATTTAACTTGAAAAACGGCCAATTTAGCCTAATTTACAGTATGATTATTTTATTAGATATTGATGGTGTAATGGTTCCTGCTTCTGGTTGGAAAACTCCTGAATTTCTGAATGATGGTTTTCCAGATTTTAGTCCCCGGGCAATTAAAAGTCTTAACAAAATTATTGATAAGACTAATGCATCTATATTATTGACGACTACTCATAAATCTATATACCCAATTGCTTTCTGGAGGCAGATTTTTGCTAAGAGAGGTATAAATGCTAAAATTTCTAAACTTAGGAGTACCAAAATAAATAGAAAAGATGAAGTTTTAAACTGGATAAAATCACATAGCGATATCAATAATTTTATCATTATCGACGATGATAAATCACTCCATGACCTACCGCTTAATTTAAAAAGTAGAGTTATTTTTACCAGTTCGTTAGTAGGATTAAATGAGGATTTAGCCGATCAAGCTATAAGAGTTCTCCGTAAAGCAGACTTAATTTCAGCATAATATTGCTTCCACATCAATAAGAGCAATAACCGAAGGCAACACAATTAAAGTATTTGCAGGGCTTTGGTTTTTACTTGTTAAGCGACTCCGGTAAGTTTTCTAATGCTGATAATGTAGAATTTTTTCTGCCGACTACTTTACTGTCGCCGCATTCGTTGGCCGTTCTTCGCCTATATGGACGATGCAGTTAAAGCCCAACTTTTGCAGATCGGGCTTATTACTTCAGGTATAAGAACAAAGGCATATCTTTAATTTTTCAATTGGGCTTTTGGTTTGGACTGACGTTCCCTGATTCCCACCACAACACAAAGCCCTGATCCTTTGTGTGCAAGTATATCGCAAAATTCCTAAGTAAATCAATCGTAAAATAAATAAATGAAAACAACACTTCCGACACTTATTATTCTGACGCTAATTAGTTTGAGTTCCTACTCACAAGTCGAAAATTTTAATTTAGTGTTAGATGGCACAACTAAATTTGATAATAGTATTAATCATAAATTTTTATATTTTACAGAAGAAGGGAAGCCATTTTTAAATACTAATAAGATACCTATGGAAATAAATCATCTTACCATTTTGACCTGAGTAAATCAATCTATAGTAAAGGGGAGATAGCATCACTTGTTTTTACACTTGACCCAAATAATAAATCTGATGGAGCTTTAGGTAAAATTCAAAAAATAAATATCTCTGAAATAAAAAAGTATACAAAAAATAGCAATCTTAAAGCAATTAGCTTTAAAAATAATTTTTCCTTTTACGAACCTACGGCAGCTCTTGTTTCACCTAACAAAGAACTTTCGGCTGAATTAAATAATATGGTTGGCCGATATGAAGTTAAAAATAAAGACACTGTTACTTCCTTAGAATTAAAAAGTAATAATTTCACTATTTTATATTATGGCTTGGGCCATAATTATGCACAGAAGGAAGGGGGAGAGTGGAGTATTAAAAATGGAAAACTAAATCTCATTTCAAATTCTATGGATAATGAGAATTTCGGAATTTATTTATCAGGAAACAATAGGGTTTATGAATTTAAACAAGAACTAAATTCTTGTATACCGACATTTGTAAATGACAATAACAGTATTGTAAAAAGAGTTTACTTACCCGACAATGTAAAATCAGATGATACCTCTGATTTGAAACTAAGTGTTAAAAATATAGACTTTGATTACGTAAAATTAACTGCACATATAGAAAATACTTCACAATTTCCTGTTGGAAATTTTACTTTTATTTTAATTCTAAAAAATAAGAAAACAAATACAGAAATTGAAATCAAAGAAATAAATCCATCCTGGACAACTTTTGACAATAAGCAAAAAAACACTTTGTCTTCTGAAATAAATTATTATATAAAGTGCAGAGGAGATATAGTAATTACTAATTGGAAAGAACAATTTGAAGGAAGTCTTGAATTTGGATTTGATAACAACTTTACAATTGATGTGAAAATTAAAAATTTCAGTTTTTTTAAATAAATATTGCTAAATAATTGTAATTGATTAATGAGTATAAAGAATAACTGCACACAATAAGATATGAGTAAAGCCCCAAACTTTTAAAGCAATTTTTTACAATAGCAAATACCTCTATTAGCAGCATATTGCATACAGTAATAATAGCTTAACTTTTGTTTGTTAACTTGTGCTTTTATATCTTTACTTGCCTATCGTCAGGCAGGTTCAGCAGCGGTTCCGGTTTGAACGTTAAAAGAATGACAGCAATAAAACAAACCCTGCCCGAAATACAGCTAAAGCAATTGATGTGTTCAAAAAAAGATTCATGGTTTTCAATTTTTCAGCTTTGACCTTTGACCTTTCACCTTTTAGTTTTTTCCACCCATTAGCAAAATCATTATGAAACTTTGGCAAAAAGATACCGACGTAAACAAGGCAGTAGAAAATTTTACTGTGGGGCGAGACAAAGAGTTTGATGAAATGCTTGCGCCCTTTGATGTATTGGGTAACATTGCTCATGCAAGGATGCTTGCAAGCGTAGGCTTGCTA